>JBEBSM010000137.1:0-9050 GCA_040394315.1 Lujinxingia vulgaris | reverse complement strand
TCCATTTTCCCATTTTCCAATACCGAAGCTGACCCACAACCGTACCCGTCACCCTACTAAAAGTCGGATAATGATCCGACCCGTAGTCGAGCCAGAGAGTCTTTTCAAAGAACCCTGATTCCCCCCTTCTTTCTACTCTTTCTACGCCCGATCATGATCAAATCGTCTGATCCCCGCCCCATCATATAGCTGAGCGTATTCGATCGCCGGAGCGCCCACATACAGCTGTTTGCAGTTAATCGTCGCTACTTTTTGAGCCGATTGCAGGACCTACACCCAGGCGCTTCACCGTCTTCCCGATACAAATATCTTCCAGATAAACGATGCCGGCGTCCTCGGCTATCTGTGCAGCCTCTTGCGACTCAATACCTTCTTGCACCCAGACCACCGGCGCCCCAATCGCCACCGCCTGACGCGTAATATCAGCGACCTCATCCGACGGCCGAAAAACATTCACCACATCCACCGGCACCGGAATATCCGCCAGCGTTGGATAGGCGCGCTCGCCCAAAATTTCCTGCGCCTTCGGGTGAACCGGAATCACCGTATAACCGGCGAGGATGAGGCTAGCCGGCACCCTGTGCGAGGCCTTGTCCGGATTCGTAGACACTCCCACAACCGCGATAACACGTGTCTTTTTAAGTATCGAAATAAGATTTTCATCGGTCTTCATAACCAAACTCCATGAGAAATAAATTGATGTAAATTCACGGCGCACACCCCTGCTCACCCGTCGTCTCTACACACGCACAGGCACCACACGAGTTTTGACCCATTTTCCACGCACCATCACAACATTGATACGACGCAGAACACGCCGTGTGACTGTAAACCCCTCCATTCGTATGCGTACACGACTCTCCCGCCGGCGGGTCCACCGGTTCTACGACCGGCGCGCTGTCCACCGTGATCGTCACCGGCACTCCCAGACTCTCCCGATTCACCCGATCAATGGCCGAAATCAGATACTCGCCGCGCGCCAGACCAAATTGTCGCTCAACACCCGGCACAAGCTGAATCAGCTCCCCATCGCGATAAACCGCAAAATAACGAACCGGCTCGGAACCCTCATACTGAACGCCCTCATCACTCACCAAAAGCTCCGGCATTTCCGGACGCCCCATCGCACCCGCAATCGGCGGCGCCGCAGCCGGACGCCCGTAAAACTCATTGAACAACGCCGTCGTCAGCCCCGCGCGATTCTCTTTGAGCGGATTGATATGATAATGGATATTCCCCAGCGCCCCACGATCACGCGCCGCACGCGTAAGCCGAATCTGTTCGACAAACTCCGCAACCGTCCACTTCGGATCTGTGCCCAGCATGGCCGTATAATTACCAATATACAGGTCTTTTCCAGCAGCCGACGTCTGCTCAGCCCACCAATCAAGCAACACCCCGTACGCCTGCGCGGTCTGCGTCGTTGGCCAATAAAGCTGCGGCGCTACATAATCAACCCAACCCTGCTCAAGCCACCGCAACGGATCTGCATAAATCGCCGCGTACTGATCCATCCCCTTGATCCCCTCCGGAATCCCCGGCCGATAAATACCAAACGGCGAAATCCCAAACCGCACATCCGGCCGCTCCTGCTCGATCAACTGATGCACCGTCTCCACCAGATCGTGCACATTTCCTCGCCGATAATCCCCCAACGACATCGTACCGCCACCCGCAAGATACGCGTTGTAACTCCCCGAATCCGGAAACGGATCTTCGCTTGGATAGGGATAGAAATAATCATCAAAATGAATCCCATCCACGTCATAACGCGCCAGAATATCGTGGATCACCGTCACCGTCTGCGACTGCCCGTCGAGCAAACCCGGATCGATCCAATACAGATTATTATAAAAAACCGTCAAATACGGCTTCGCATGAATAATATGATCCGGCGACGCCGCCGACGCGTTCCCCGACGCAAGCGCACGGTACGGATTCAACCACGCATGCAATTCCAACCCGCGTTTGTGCGCCTCCACAATCGCAAACTCCAACGGATCCCAGCCCGGATCTTTACCCATCGTCCCGCTCAAAAACCGACTCCACGGCTCAATCTCCGATGCATAAAACGCATCCGCCTCAGCCCGAACCTGAAAATAAACCGTGTTCAGCCCCGCGTTTTTCGCAACCTCAAGCTGCGCCAGCAACTCACTTTTTTGAACGTCCGCCGACAGCCCCGAACGACTCGGCCAACTGATATTAAAAACCGTCGGAATCCACACCCCGCGCACCTCACGCACATGCGAAACCTCCACGCCCTCGACCGGCGGCAGACCGCCGTCCGTCTCCACAGTCCCCGTATCGTCTACCGGATTACTCCCCGCATCTTTCTTCGGATTTTGCGTACCCGAGTCGTTCTTTGAACCACCCACATCCGCGCCCGGATTGACAGCTCCTACGTCACCTGTGTCGCCGCCACCGGTCGTAATCAACGCCTCATCATTACAACCCACGACGACCAGCAGTGCAAAAATAAGTGGGACAACAACAAATTTGTTCACGATCCGACCTCCGCGAGCGAATCCCAATGGGTTTACACAAAGAAAAAACATAACTTGCGATCACGCTAGCATATTTGCCGCGCAATGCATCATGCCACTTTTCACCCACTCCGCGGATTCTCGCGCGCACGTAAACGCCCCCATGTCTACCCAAAGCTTTGCTACACAACACTTCAAAAAGCCCACAAAACCCGCAACAACACTGGCCCGCCACCGTCTCTGAGAGGGTGACCATCCCACTTTTCTCCCCCCAATTTCCCGCAATTTAAGACAAGCAACTTTGCCCACCGCACATTCACCCGGTCCCTGCACGATGTGGAGCACGCACCGCGTCGCAGCATCAAAAACTCAGTCCCACCAACGCTCCAAATAAGCATTTCCTACCGTTCGAGTAGAAAAGTTGTTCTCCATCGCAACCTCGAAATAATCCTCCACGCTCGATTCTTGCCCCGTCTCAAACGACGCTCCATGATCGTGACCATAGAGCACACGACCCGGGTTCTCACCGTCTAAAAACACAATCACCGGATAATATTCAAACCAATAATCAAGCATATAAGCCTGATTGAGGAAATCCTTCTCTGTAATCGACAACGACGGCCTCCCAATTTTCATGATGCGCTCTGAGCCAATCTCATGCGTACCCATTGCATGAAGATCAGCCAGGGATGGTACCGCTAAAGTTTGGCGAGCGGTTGCTTTTTCGTTCGCCACAAACATCGGCATCAAGCGGTCGCCTCCTGCTTTTATTTGCTGATTTCCAAAATCACTAAAACCCGGCGTCCACTCCGCATTCAAAAAAAGACCATTACACTGCGCGTAAAGAGAACGCAGCGCCGGGTCAAGATGCACACCCAGCCTCGCTTCGGCTTCGTCTATTTCGCGCTCAGTTGCCGGAGGCCCGATATACCACTGCCGTACATCATAAGATCCGCGTTCGAGCAGGTCTTTAACGATCTTTTCAACCCGCTCGCGATACCCAAACAAAGGCGTCGCAAGAAGCGTAGAGAGTTCGGCTGCGCCCAGCACGTTCACCCCGCGTTTAGCCGCTTCGTCAAGCAACGACTGCTTGGCGCCCTCGCCCGCAAACAGTGCGTAGGTCAGATCATTGGCACGTCCAAACCCACTGCGCGTATAAATCTCCCGGACTTTTAAACGATTGGCTATCATACCCTTCGTTAACCCAGGAAAGCGCCCCGTAACCACGACGGTTACATACTTCGTGTATCTATCTTCGTGTGCGTCCTTCGCACTCCAGCCCACGAAGGATGGAGCACTTTTAATCTCCACGGCCTTCACTTTTGCGGAAACTCCACCGGACTGCGCCAACTTCAATGCCTGGTCCACCTTCTTGCGATCTGACAACGTCCCAGTCCAACGAAGAATAATAGCTTCGAGAATTGGAGCGGCATCCGCACCGTGCGCTTCGACAAGCTCAAACGGCCTGTCGTAAACCATCATTACTGGTTCCGCAGACTCAACGACCTTTAACGCATCGTGCATCGGTAAACACACAAGAAGGTCCGTGATTTTGTACAGGTCTTTTCCGACGGCTTCATCAACCAGAGAAAGGGCGAGTTTCTTGTCGTCGAAGATAAACGCGACGATTTGCCGGTTCCAGAAGTCCAGGTCGTCCAGCCCTGTAAGAAGTATCTCACGAGCCTTTTTAACAGTGGACTCATCAGCACGAAATAGATACTTCCGCAAATAAGTACACACCCCGAGTTTCAAATCACCTGTCCGATCGTCAAAAGCGCGCCGAATACGTTCACATGCAGAGAGCAGTCCGTAGGTCTCAACCCAGTAGGCGATGAGCGAGCCAGGATAAGATGTAGAACGCATCTGAGTCGGAGCAGTGCTGATGTCAACATCATCCTCAACATCATTCCAAACCTTTGCAGCCGCCCACGCTTCAGCTGCCGTCGGAAACATCTCCGGCGGATCGTTTTTATGAGGCACACGAATCGCACTGAGCTGGCTTCTTTGCCTCTTCGTCCACTTTAACGGATTCGACGTCATTTACTTCCCCTAAATCCAAACAAAACAATTCCATCTAAATAAAATGAAAACACACCTGTGACGACACGCACGGATCGTTGTATCGAGCCGCCACCCACCGGATCAAGCTCCGATTTTCGGGTTCCTCAGACCCTAGCATAGACAACGCATTCACAAGAAGGCCATTACTCTGCCCGTAGAGCAAGCGCTGCGCCGGGTCAAAACGCACACCCAGCCGCGCCTCGGCTCAAGCTCGGTCGCCTGGGAGCCCCACATACCACTGCTTTACGTCGCCAAATCCGCTTTTATTTAAGCAACGCTTGAACAGCCTATTCGAAGCGTTTGCGATAGCGAAACAAAGACGTCGCAAGAAGTTTCGAGAGCTCCTCGGCCCAAAAAACACGAGCGCCACATTGATCTGCTTCGTCCAAAAGCGCCTGTTTCGTGCCATTACCTGCAAAAACCGCATAAATATGATCCTGTGCACCGCCGAACGTATCCCGCACCCAAATACCCCTAGCGACCGCGCCTTCTCAGAACTCGCCGCATCTGCACGAAACATGTAACGTCGCAGCGATCTATGCCACGTGCGAGCCGTTTTTCTTTCGTCACTGAGCGAGGATATACGCTCACACGCTGCGACGAGCCCATACGTCTCAACCCAAAAAGGAATGAGCACATCCATGCTTTTCGACCCTGCCATTGGGCCAAAACGTCATATACTTTTCCAGGTAAAGAAAAGAAACATTTAAGTAAGCATAGCTGAGCACCTATCATTTTGGTTCTTACTGCCAAGTTCACTAACGCTCCCCCTCAGCGGCCGAAAAAATGGAACTCGAGTTACAACTCTGGTGAACCTCGTCCGAAAAAATGGAACTCGAGTTCCATTTCCGGTGCTACTCGCCAAAAAAAAACGCAACTCGAGTTCCATTTCCGGTGCTACTCGCCAAAAAAAACGGAACTCAAGTTCCATTTCTGGCAGTCTTCGCCAAAAAAAACGGAACTCGAGTTCCATTTCTAATGAAACTCCAAAAAAAAATGGAACTCAGGTTCCAAGTCCGGTGGCCGCGCACCATCAGGACTCGAACCCAGGTTCCATTTCGTTATCCGAACTCTTTTAGGCCTGAAACTTAGAGGCGTTTCAACAACAAAACCGCCGGATGCTCCGCCGTGCGATCCACGCCGTCCTTGATCTGATGACGACACGACGTCCCCGGCGCCGCGATCGGCTGGTTTTCATCCGCCGCACGCAAGGCCGGAAACAACACCAACTCACCGATTTTCATCGACACATCGTAGTGATCCGCCTCGTAACCAAACGAGCCCGCCATACCGCAGCAACCGGTTGCCAACGTCCGGGTATTGTATCCGGCGCGCTTCAAAACACGCTCGGTGGCACCCACGCCAACCAGTGCTTTTTGATGACAATGGCCGTGCAACAACAACTCCGGCTCCTCGCGCGTAGACCACTGCACGTCAAACCGACCGGCGACCTGTTCACGATCCACGAACTCATCGAACAACAGGCAGCGCTTCGCAAACCTCTCGGCAGTCGCGCGCAAATCGTCATCCACCAACGAGAGCGTTTCGTCGCGGAACGTCAAAAGCGAGCTCGGTTCCAGCCCGACGACCATCCGCTCCGGAAACGCGTCCAGCAAACCGGACATTTTTCGCACGTTGTCGTTCGACAGCTTTTTAGCCTGTTTCAATAATCCCTTCGAAATAAACGTGCGCCCATCATCCGAAATCGGCAGAATTTCCACCCGATAACCGCCCGCCTCCAAAACCTTCACCGCACTCATCGCAACGGCCGGCTCGGTGTATTCGGTAAACGGATCGACGTACAACCAGACCGTTTTTTCCGCCAGGCCCAGCACACCCTGCGATTTGCGGTGCGCCCTAAACTGCTTCGCAAACGTCTGCGCCGCATAAGCCGGCATGTTGCGTTTTCTGGAAATATTGAACACCACATTCAATATCCAGCGCGTCAAAACGAACTGCATCATCCTATTCGTCAGCCCCGGCATCATTCCGCCCAGACGACTCAAAAGCGTATAATAACCAAACAGATACGCCGACAACGGCGTACCCTTCTGATCATAATAATGCTGCAAATACTCGGCCTTCATCTTCGCCATATCGACGTTCGCCGGACACTCGCTCTTGCAAGCTTTGCACGACAAACACAGGTCGAGCGCAGCCTTCAAGTCCTCGCTATCGAACGCAGCCTCAGGCTCCGCCCCGGTCAAAAGTGTGCGAAAAACATTCGCCCGCCCGCGCGTAGAATCCTTCTCATCACGCGTCGCCATATAGCTCGGACACATCGTGCCACCGGCCGCCGGCGCCTTGCGACACACACCCGCGCCATTGCATTGCTCGGCCGCACGCACCAGGCCTTGAGATTCCGACCAGTCAAAATACGTGCGAATTTCCGGCACCGCACGACCCGGCTCAAAACGGAAATCCGCGTCGATAGGCTTTGGATCGATAATGATCCCCGGATTAAAAATCCCCTGCGGATCAAACGCGTTTTTCACTTCGCGGTGATATTCCATGATATCCGCGCCGTAAAACCGCTCCAAAAGCGGTGACCGAATCCGCCCATCCCCGTGCTCACCACTGATCGCACCGCGATAGCGCTTCACCAGATCGGCAACATCTTGCGCGATCCCCTTGAAACGCTCCACGTCATGCGTGTCCTTGAGGTTCAGCTCCGGCCGCAGGTGCAACAACCCGACCGACGCATGCGCATAATAAACACAGGCCGTGCCGTAGGCGTCCATGATCCCGGCAAACTCACGGATATAATCCGGCAAAACATCGACCGGAACAGCCGTGTCCTCGACCACCGTCACCGGCTTAACGTCGCCGACAATGCCCATCAAGATCCCCAGACCGGCCTTGCGAAGTTCCCACACGCGTTTGTCGTTCGGCGGACGAAGCACAGGATACGCATACCCAAAACCAAGTTCCTTGAACTCCGCCACCAGCTTTTCGACTGCCTCATCCAGCTCGGCCTCACTGTCCCGGAAAAATTCGACTGCCAAAATCGCTTCCGGATCTCCCTCAACCCAGTCGCGATTCTTGCGCTGTTCGATATTTTCGCAGGTCTGATCGAGAATGCGCTTATCGATCAATTCGACCGCCGCCGGATTGTGCTGCACAGCCACGACCGTCGCGCTGAGCGCACTGTCCAGACTGTCGAAATGCACACAGATCGCCAGCTTGTGCTTAGGTAACACGACCAGATTTAGACGCGCTTCGGTCACAAGACCGAGCGTTCCTTCCGTGCCGCACATAAAGCGCGCAAGCGAAAACGCCCTGCCATCCGTTGTGTACGGCGCGCGATTCACAACATCATCCAGCGGATAACCCGTGTTTCGTCGCACGACTTCACGCCGCGGATAACGCTCGAGCACGACGTCGCCATGCACGCGCGCCACATGATCCAACGCCGTGAGCGCCTGGCCCAGCCGATCTCCTCGCCCCATTCGATCACGCAGTGTATGGGCATCCCATTCACCGAGCATTTCGAACGAGCCGTCCGACAACACAACGCCCAGTTCGTGCACGTGCGCCATTGTGTTGCCGTACAGGATCGAGTGCGATCCACACGAGTTGTTCCCGATCATCCCACCGATCATGCAACGGTTGGCCGTGGAAGTATCCGGCGCAAAAAACAAACCGTGCGGCGCAAGATACCGGTTCAGATCGTCCAAAATCACGCCTGGTTCTACGCGAACCCAGCGTTCCTCGACGTTCAGCTCCAGAATCCGGTTCATGAACCGACCGGTATCTACAACCAGCCCCGGCCCAACGCACTGGCCGGCCAGACTCGTGCCGGCAGCGCGTGGAACCAGCGAAAAGCCGTCCTTCGCCGCCGCCCGCACGATCTCCTGCACGTCATCGCGTGTTTTTGGATACACCACACCGAGCGGTTTTTCCGAATATACCGAAGCATCCTGCGCAAAGAGCATCCGATGTAAATCATCGTGCTCCAACACACCTTCGATATTACTGCTCAGCTCACGAAAAGCCGTCTCAAACTGCATCACGTCGACTGCCATACGCCTACTTCTCCAACCGATTCCATCGATCAAACGCACCAAAGCCCACGTGGATAACCAACGTGGGCTTTGGAATCTGCCGTACAAACTGTCGTACGCCTAAAACAATGCATGTTTTGAGCGCACATCAGTAAATTACATCGCAACAACCCACACGCGAACTTCCGCGTACACGCCGCTGGCGAGTTTGATAGCAACTTTGTATACGCCAAGCTCGTCGAGGTGGCCGCTAAGCTCAACCTGACGACGCTCGATCGAGTGTCCTTCGCTGGTAAGAACATCAGCGATCTCACGCTCGGTCACGGAACCGTAGAGCGAATCGCCCTCGGAAACACGCTTTGCGATCGTGATCGAAACACCGTCGATCTTGCCACGAATGCCCAGAGCCGCTGCGCGCTCTTTCTCTTTTTTGAGATCGATCAGTGCACGTTTGTGCTCGAGTTCTTTTTTGCGTGCTGCACTGGCTGGCAATGCAAGACCG
>JBEBSM010000136.1:0-9069 GCA_040394315.1 Lujinxingia vulgaris | reverse complement strand
ACGATAGGATCACGGTGTTGCTGTTCCTGCTCGACTTCTTCCTTCGAACGATAATCCGCAGGATCAGTCATTGAGTGACCTCGATAGCGATACGTATGCATCTCAAGGAAGCTCGGTTTGCCTTCGTTTGCACGTTCTACGGCTGCCTTCACCGCTTGATAAACCGCAAACACGTCCTGGCCATCCACAGACTCAGCGTACATATCGTAGCCGACAACTTTCTTCGTCAGATCCGTTACTGCACTGATACGCTCCACCGAGGTGCCCATCGCGTAACCATTGTTTTCAATGATTGTAATCAGCGGCAGGCCCCACAACGCAGCCATATTCAGTGATTCATGAACGACTCCCTGATGAATTGCACCTTCACCAAGATACGTTACACATACCGCTTTCTCTTCGCGATATTTGTGTGCAAACGCAACGCCGGCACCCAACGCAATCTGGCCGCCGACAATACCCCAACCGCCGTAGAAGTTGCGGTCCGCGCCGAAAATATGCATCGAGCCGCCCTTGCCGCCCGCACAGCCATCACGTTTACCAAAGAGTTCGGCCATTACTTCGTTGGACGACATTCCACGTGCCAGCGCGTGACCATGCTCACGATAATGACTGACAATAGAATCCTGCTCGCCCAACGCTGCCATCGTTCCAACAGCAACAGCTTCTTGTCCGATGTAAAGATGACAAAATCCACGGATCTTTCGCATCTGATAGGCGCGACCCGCCTGCTCCTCAAAGCGGCGCAGGCGAACCATATCTTCAAACATCTTGATAACTTTTTCTTTCCCGAGCTCTTTCAAAAGCCGCTTTCCAAGACCCTTATCAACATTACCTTTATAAAGATGTTCATAAGGTCTTTGATGGCGCGCAGGGGTAAATGGCGTTTCGCCATGCCCGTTCTTATCCTCGACTGTATCGGGATTCTTGCTGGTTGTTCCCTTTGCCATGACTGTTCTCAATCCAAACAAAAAGTTTCCGTAAGCGCGCCGGATATCAAACGTGGTCGTTTGAAAGTCATACGACGCGGAATGCTATTTCATCATGTATTTCACAGTGCTTCCCGACCATGATCATTAATGCCGCATCCGGGCATCGTCAAGGTCGGTCACACGATGCGTTTTTTAGGATTTCCCCTCATGACGCACCGTCAAAACCGTACAATGCGCTCCATGGAGGACACGTTCCGCGGTATTTCCGAGGAAAAACCGCGCCCAACCACGTCGTCCGTGGCTTCCCATACAGATCAGATCGGCCGCCTCGCGACGCGCGAAATCAATAATCGCACGGTGAGGAACGTCCTGCACAATCGTAATCGCGTGCTCAATATCGCTGAGATCTATCGACGAGCTATACTCGCGAATTTGTTGACGTTTCCCTGCCGCAAGCTGCTGAATCTGAGTAGCTGCCAGGCGAGAAGATGACTGGAGACCGGTCAGTTCAGGAATAACGAAAGAATGCATCATCTGCAAAAGTGCGCCACGATCGCGTGCGATATCAGCAGCATAACGCAAGCTTTCCAGACTCGCTTGCGAGAAATCTACCGGAGCTACAATCGTTTTGATCTCGAATGTTTTTTGTGTTGCCGGCACAAGCGCTACCGGAAATGTGCACTGTCGCACGAGTCGATTTGCGTTGCTTCCCAAAAACAGTTCTTTAACGCCACTCGACCCATGACGGCCGGCAACCACCAGGGATGGCTCCAACGCATTGGCCTGCGCCATGATTTTATCGATCGGATTTCCAAGTTCCACTACGAAACGAACGCGCTTCGGACGATCCTCAGCAGCGATGGTCTCTTGAAATAGAGTTTCCAGAGAGCTTCGAGCCTGCGCAATCGAGCTGCGTTCGATCTCATCAGGTGCCTCAACAAGGATTCGCCAGGAGTTGTCTCCCGCCGCTACATCCACAACGTGCATCACGACCAATTCACTTGCGGAACGTTTTGCGATTTCCGCGCCAAAATGAAGCGAAGAAAGTGAATTCTCGGAAAAATCGCTCAATACCAAAACTGACATAGATACTCCCAACAGGGGTCAAAAAACGACCCGTTAATCAGTCTAAGCTAAAATGTTCCCAACTTTGAAACCGTCGCATCCTGACCGTATTTAAGCAAAGTCACCTCATAGACGGCTTCAGCTTTTTCATCTTCATTTTCGTCGTTCGCCGCGTCCTGGCTATATCGAACAACACGGCCGGGAATGTCGCTTGATTCGGCAACCCACCAGTTAAGCGCACTCTCATTGACCAGATTGCTGGTCCGCAAATGTGCTGTCTCAAAGGTACCTGCCGGCGTTTTGATAGTTTCTGTACCAACTTTCATGCCTTCGGTACTTTCTTTCGTAAGCCTGTTGGACGTACTTACCGCCCAGGTCTCACCATCACTCTCACGAACGGGAACTTCTTGCGCTTCTTTCTTATGAGGATACTTCGCGCGCATCCGAAGGATCTGGCGACCGCCGTCTTCGTTTTCCGGACCAAACAGTGCTTCGATAATCAGTTCAATTGGCTTGCCGTCATCATCGGTGCCGCGTGACTCCACGCGCCACCACTCCGAACCATCCGCCTCGCGCTTGAGCAGCGCCTTCTCAAACCAATCGCCCTGCGCCAGCCCCTTCGCATCCCAACGCGTGTATTCGCCTGGTTCGTAGCCCGAGAACTGAAAAGAATAGCCTCCCTGATAAAACAAAACCTGGAAGAGCCCGAGCGAATACGCCCGCATCATCTCCGGACCGAGCTTCGAGAGCATGTGATCGGCAATCGCATCACCAAGCCGATTGCCGATTTCATCACCGACACGATCCGTTGCCCGATTCATGCCCTGTCCCAGCGCACGATCAACCATATAACTCGTGGAACACGCCGTGGATGTTAAACCAATTCCCAAAAACAGCCCTGCACACACAATTTTTTTCATATTCACCAAAGACTCCTCTGGTTGTTTAACCGACACGGCGCGTTTTGTTCACAAAATCAATGATTCAGGCAATGGTAACATCTGGATTCAAATAGATATCCTGTACTGCGTTGAGAATCTCAATGCCTTCCTGACGAGGACGCTGAAAAGCTTTGCGCCCCAGGATCAACCCGGTTCCGCCGGCACGCTTGTTCACGACCGCCGTCAGTACCGCTTCTTTCAAATCACTTGCGCCAGCCGAAGCACCGCCGCTGTTTATCAATCCGCAGCGTCCCATATAGCAGTTCGCAAGCTGATAGCGCGTAAGATCGATCGGATTGTCCTGAGCAAGTTCGCTATAAACGCGCTCATCGGTACGACCATACGTTGAGCCGTCCGGGTTTTTAATCGCGCGAAAACCACCGTTATTTTCCGGCAATTTTTGCTTGATAATATCGGCATGAATCGACACACCCAGATGATTTGCCTGACCGCTCAAATCCGCAGCATTGTGATAATCCACGCCGCCCGATTTAAAGCCGTCGTTACGCGTATAACACCACAGAATCGTCGCCATCCCAAGCTCATGAGCGCGCGCAAAGGCTTCCGAAACTTCGATGATCTGACGGTTCGAGTGCTCAGAACCAAAATACACCGTCGCACCGACAGCGACCGCGCCCATATCAAATGCCTGCTCTACTTTTCCGAACATGATTTGATCATGTTTATTCGGATAGGTCAGAAGCTCGTTGTGATTCAGCTTGGCAACGAAAGGAATCTTGTGCGCGTATTTTCGCGCAACCATGCCCAACACACCCATCGTCGAAGCGACCGCGTTGCAGCCACCCTCAATCGCCAGCTCAACCACGTTGGACGGATCGAAATAATCGATGTTTTTTGCAAAAGAAGCGCCCGCCGTATGCTCGATTCCCTGATCGATCGGCAAAATCGACAGATAACCCGTATGGGCCAGTCGGCCATGGCCAAACATCGTCTCGAGGCTGCGCAATACGCGCGGCGAACGATCCGATTGACTATAAATCCGATCCACAAAGTCCGGTCCCGGAAGGTGCAGACGATCCTTAGAAATCCCCTGAGCCTTGTGCTCCAGCAACGATGCATCATCACCCAGAAGCTCCACAATCTTATTCGTATTCATGGTCATCAGCAGTCTCTCCAGTCATTAAATTAAATCTGAAAATTAAATCTGATTATGTAACAGCGTCCGGCGCCGCGTGTTGGCTGCGAAAAACCCGATAGTCATTCGAAAAAGCTCAACACGTCTCACCATTGCAGGACAAATGTGTAGTTCGGCGAGGAACCATAAACGCAAATAGAACAAAGCAAGCAATTAAATTTCGACGACGTGCTTGATTACGCGTTCCTCGCCGCCACAATCCATCCCTCGATCAAACGTAGGCCAGCCATTCCGGATGATTATCCGCTTTGCCACGAACAAGATCGAAGTACGCTGCCTGCAATTTCTTGGTGATCGGACCCGGTACACCCGTGCCAATCATGCGATCATCGACTTCGCGAACCGGCGTTACTTCAGCCGCCGTACCCGTCATGAAAACTTCGTCCGCACAATAAACCACGTCACGCGTAAAGCGCGCTTCGCTGATCGTATAGCCGTTTTCTTCCGCCAATTTCATGATCGTATGGCGCGTAATTCCGCCAAGAATCGAGCTGCCCTGCGGCGTCGTGATAATTTCGCCCTCTTTGACAACGAAGATATTCTCACCGGAGCACTCCGATACATATCCTTCGCTATCCAGCATAATGGCTTCTTTATAACCCATCGCCATGGCTTCACGCTTGGCCAGTACGCTATTGACGTACTGACCGGTAATTTTGCCCTTCACCATCGCAGAGTTTACGCTGTGACGATTAAAGCTCGAAACCTTCGCACGAATGCCTTTGAGAACGCCTTCTTCACCGAGATACGACTCCCAGTTCCAGGCAATGACAGCCACGCGAACCTGGTTGCTCATCGCGCCCAGACCCATTTCGCCGTGACCCAGAAACACGATCGGACGCAAATAACAGCTCTTAAATCCGTTTGCGCGAATCGTTTCAAGACACGCCTGCTCAATTTCCTCTTGCGTATAAGGAACATCAATCAGGCAAATGTGGCAGCTTTCAAACAAACGCTTAATATGCTCACGAAGGCGAAAAATTGCCGAACGGCCGTCTGCCCGCTCATAGCAACGGATTCCCTCGAAAGCGCCCAAACCATAATGAAGTGTATGCGAGAGAACGTGAATATTTGCGTCTGCAAAATTCACCAATTCACCATCCATCCAGATTTTATCTGCTGTAATTGCCACTTAATTCTCCTTACGTTTTTTATTGATGAATTGATTGATTGGAGTTTGCGCTATTTCTGCCCCAAACTCCCGTGGCCAAACCCGTATTCACACGCAACTACCACACCTGCATTCCCAACGAAAGTACCCACCCATCACCAACATGTGCGAAATCATCTTCGTTCAGGATCCGAACACTTCGGCAGACGCTGTGCGCACACGTAATTGCAATTGTTCCAACTCATGCCGAAGCTGTACGCCGGCCTGCGTGCCTTGAAAACCCAGACGTCGTGCAAGCACGCGCATCGATTCTTCATCATCCGGAAGTCGGCTATCCGCGCGAACATCACTGACCCGAAGACGCGCCTCAACGCGCCTCAAATAGCAATAATCGCGGCCAAGCACCGACAAATTAAGCGTCGGGTAACGCTCTAAAATCGCAACGCTTTTCTCAAGCCCTTGCAGCGCCAGCAACGTATTTTGACTGCAAACCAGGTCGTTTTCGTTTGCATTTGCACCAAAGCGCATCTGCAAATATTGCGTCAAAAACTCAACGTCCACCAGCCCACCCGGACTCAATTTGATGTCCACAACGCTGGGCGTCACGTTGGCCGCGTCATTCATCCGCTCCCGCATCACAAGCATCTGCTGGCCCGCATCATCCGGAAGCTCCCGCTTAAACGCATATCGCTCACGCATATCCAGCACACGCGCCTGCAATTCTTGGTTTCCCGTCAACGGCCGCCCGCGCAGCAAGGCCTGACGCTCCCACAACTCGGCGGCTGACGCATGATACGCATCCAGCGCATCCGCACTCACGACAAGCGTTCCCTGCGCGCCCGAAGGCCGCAATTCCATGTCGACATCATACAAACTTCCCGCGTCCGAGGCCGACGAAAGTGCACGAATCAAACGCTGTGCAAGGCGCGTAAAAAACACATGATTTAGCCCCAGGGACTCGTTGGCCTGGTAGACAAAAATCATATCCAGATCGCTGCCAAAACTCAGTTCCTGACCGCCAAGTTTTCCCATCGCAAGCACAACCAGCGGAAGTTTCTCCGGCGTTAAGTGTGCTTGCGCTTCGGGTGAAAGTCGATCACGAAGCGCCCAAACAACTTCGTCCAGCGCCACATCGATAACGCTTTCGGCCACAAAACTGAGCTGACGCGTGGTCTGCTCAATACTGCTTGCGCCCGCGATTTCGTGCAGCGCGATGCGCAACGTTTCTTCCTGCTGAAAACGCCGAATGCGCCCAAACCGACGTGCCGGATCTTCCACGCCACGCAAACGCCGCGCTAACTCCTCACCGATTTCTGCACGTTCTCGCCAGACCAATGCCGTACCCACACTGATCAGGCGCTCAAACATCTCCGGTTCGCGCAGCAATATATTCGAGAGCAAACGACTTGAGCCAAACACATGCAAAAGCAGTCGCGCTGCATGCGGATTTTCGAACAGCAAGCGGTAAAAACTGGGCTGATCGCCAACCGTCGTAAACAAACGCGTCATGAAACTAAACGCCTGATCCGGATCCGGCGCTGACCGACACGCGTCCAACAAATACGCCGCCAGCTCACCGTGTTTCAAACGCGCCGTTTGAGCAAACGGCCCGTAGGATTTTTCGCGCAACACCTGAAGCTGGCCGGCAACCTGACGCGGCCGCTCAAACCCCAGCGCTGTAAAAGCCGCAAGAATCGCCGGCTCATAAAGCTGTTCCGGTGTCGCCGCCAGGATCGTCGCAATTTCTCCCGGACGATGCTCACCCACCGTCGGCTGCTCGCTCGAGCGTTCCGAATCCCAGAACAATCGCCCAAACATCCCCGAAACCTGTGCACGACACCGCGCTATTTCCTCGCGCAAATGGTCCGGCGAAAGTGCCATCCGTGCGCTCAACATGCGGAATCCGTCGTCGTCCACCGGAATCCGGTGATCCTGACGGTCGTGTTGCATTTGCACGCGATGTTCGATGCGACGAAACAAATCGTACGCATCCGCAAGACTTGCGTGATCGTCATGACTCAAAAGCCCTGCATATAACAGACGATCGAGCGCCTCCAGCGTGCTTCGAACCCGCAATCCCGGGCGTGTTCCACAGTGCACAAGCTGCAAAGCCTGCACAAAAAACTCGACCTCCCGAATACCACCCAATCCGATTTTCACATCCCAACCCAGCGAAAACCGTCCCGACGCCTCTTCACGTTCCGGGTTTCGAGCAAACTCAGGTGCCGGTTTTGGAGAGCTCGTTTGCACAGGCCGCTCGCCAGGCTTTGAAACCCGCACGCCCTGCGACTGCAATCGGCCCTTCAACCGTTGTTTGAGCGACGAGCCCTCGCTTTTCGCCGTGTTTTCCGATGCAGCTCGCGGCACTTCGGTATCCCTGGCGCCGCGAGTATACAGGCCCGCAGTCTTTGCCGCCGCCTCGTCCGGCATCCCCAAAACGGCAGATAACTGCGCGTTTTCGTTGACCATTTGCTTCATCGCGCGCAAATCATCGATCACCGAAAAATCCAGATACTTCCGGTACAAAAACGGCTCCAGACCATCCAGCAGCTCTTGCCCGAGCGCCGCGTTCCCGGCCACCGCGCGCGCCTTCAACATCGCGCTCCGCTCCCACGTTCTGCCCCACTGCAAATAATACGAGAGCATCCCGCTGATTGGCTGAACCAGCGCGCCCAGACTTCCTTCGGGCCGCAGGCGCAAATCGACACGAAAAACGTAGCCGTCCTCCGTCGTCGAATCGAGCGCCGCCGTAACCCAGCGCGCCAGCGCATCGATCTGCTGACGACGTTCCGAATCCTGGATCACGCGATCCGAACAGATATAAATCAGATCGATATCCGAGCTATAATTCAGCTCGCGACCGCCCAATTTTCCCATGCCGAGCACGCAAAAATCCTCGGCCAACGACACGTCCCCGAGCGCCCGCGCACCTTCCTCCACGGCCACCACCAGACACGCCTGTGCCAGATCCGCAATCTCGGCCGTCGTCTGACGAACGGACGATTCCCCGATCACTTCGCTGTGAAAAACCCGCAACGATTCCCGCGTCTTATGACGTCGCAACACCTGCATTACGCGATCTTCACGCGACAACACGTGGTCATAATCAACGTCAAGATCGATCGCATCAAAAAACGCGTACACCAGCGTTTCCACGCCCAGCGTAATGTCGCTATCCGTGCTCGCTGCCAGATAAACAAGGTCTTCTGGATGACGAATCAACGTCCGCGCCGGATAGCTACCCTGCGCCGCGAGTGCCGCGAAGATCGGTAGCGCCCCCGGAGTTTTCAGACTTTCCTTACCACCCGCAGAGCTGGCCAACGACAACACCGCCTGCAACTCTTCTTCAGGCTGCGCCGACGTTCGCTCCAGGGTTTCCAATGCCTTTACGACATCGCCATGCGCTACGCCGATGTCATCCATCAGCGCACAAAACGCATCAAAATTACGCTGCAATCGATCGCCCTGCCCGCTCACAGCGAGCAATCCTTTGAGATAAAGCGCTAACGGTTTATTCGAGGACATAGTCGCCATGAGGCAGGCAGAAACAACGATCAATCCAGCATAATCAAATACACTTAATCAAAACAATCAAAACCTCAGACGCCCTGAGCTTGCTCGACCAGGCGATATTCGGCTTCGTACATCACGCTTGTATCCGTTACGATTTCAAGATTTTTATCGTTTGCTTCCAACGATTCTTGCGCAGCCAGATCGCTCATCAAACGCCTCAGCTCGCCCATCTGATCGCAAAGCGAGCCGAGCAATTCCAGATCACGCGTACGACGATCCTGACTGGCAAAGTGCTCACGATACTGCTCCATCACCTGATTGGCGGCACCACCGTAATTACCGGCAAGCTGC
>JBEBSM010000135.1:0-9107 GCA_040394315.1 Lujinxingia vulgaris | reverse complement strand
AACTAGAACTAAAGCCGTCGACGCCGTAATATTTTGGCGAGCGGCAGATTCATTTGATGATAATTGTCCGTATGAATGTTCAGGGAGTCAGAGATGAAGTCGAATCGTCGCATCGATAAACTACTGCTCGATAAAGACGTTTGGGAGCGTATCGAACGGCTGCAGATCCCCTTTAATGCGTATGGTCTGGATCCGTTTGGAACCTCCACGGAGTATCTGGCGCGTTTTTTCAGTCCGCTGGCCTGGTTTTACCGTCATTATTTTGATGTGAGCACGTTTGGCATCGAAAATATCCCGGAACACGGCCGCGCGATGGTTGTTGGAAACCACTCGGGCGGATTGCCAGTTGATGGGGCGATGGTCCTGGCATCGCTGCTTTTGGAAATGGATCCGCCGCGACTGGGCCAGGGAATGGTCGAGAAATTTGCCAATCGGTGGCCCTTTGTCTCCCAGATTTTTGCACGTGTGGGCCAGCTTACGGGCCTGCCTGAGCACGCCGAGCTATTATTGGAAGCCGACCGTCTACTGATGGTTTTTCCAGAGGGCGCGCGCGGAACCGGCAAATTATATCGTGACAAGTACAAATTGGAGCGTTTCGGAACTGGTTTTGTGCGCCTGGCACTGAAAACGAACACACCGATTGTGCCTTTCGCCTTTATCGGCGGGGAAGAAGCGATACCGACAATTTTTCATCTCGAAGCAGCAGCTCGCTTAATTGGCGTGCCCTATATCCCGGTTGCGCCGTATTTGTTGCCGATTCCAAGACCTGTTCAATGCCAGATTTTCTACGGAAAACAGCTTCATTTCGAAGGTAATGGCACGGAATCGGACGACGTCATTGATGAATACGTCGCAGCAGTCCAGTCATCGATCCGCGACTTGATCGAGCAGGGGCGCGCATGGCGCCGAAGTGAATTTTCACGCGGACGAATCAGTTTTTTAAAGCGATAAGGAGCCCACGATGCTGGTTTTGATTACAGGAATATCAAGTCAGATTGGTCGGCTCGTGGCAACCCGCCTGGTAGCCCAGGGCCATCAGGTTCTGGGTGTTGACCGACGTGTATGGCCCATGGCGCCCGATGGCGTGGAGATGTTTTTAGTCGACATCCGAAAACGACGTGCGGAAGATATTTTTCGCACGCGGCGACCCGATGCTGTCATTCATCTGGCGACGGTGACACATTTTTCTGCCAGTCCGCAGGAGCGCTATCGAATCAATCTGGGCGGAACACGAAGCGTATTTGATCACTGCCATACGTATGACGTGAAACAGGCAATTTTTGTCGGACGTCATACATTTTACGGTGCCGACGCCGATTCACCGCTATTTTGCTCGGAGTCGGAGCCGCCCATGGCGATGGCAACCTTTCCAGAGCTTGCCGACATGGTAGCAGCCGATCTTTTCGCAGGCTCGGCACTGTGGCGTTTTCCAAAAATCGACACGGCTGTTCTACGATTTTGCTATGCACTCGGACCCTCGCAGGCTGGAACGCTGGCTCGTTATCTGCGCGGGCCGCGAGTTCCGACGGTGATGGGATTTGATCCGCTGTATCAGTTTATGCACGAAGAAGACGTCAGTCGCGCAATTTGTCTGGCGTTGGACGAAAAATTACGCGGCGTGTTCAATGTCGCCGGACCGCAGCCGCTGCCGCTGTCACTGTTGATCCGGGCAACGGGGCGTCAACGCCTGCCGGTTCCAGAGCCGCTGTTGGGCACGATGCTTGGACGGTTTGGTCTTCCGAACTTACCGACCGGCGCGATCAGTCACATCAAGTATTCCGTCGTGATTGATGACAGTACATTTCGTCAAAAAACGGGCTTTCAACATACGTTTAGCGAAATCGAAACGATGAATGCCTTTCACGACGCAGATCCTTCCTGAATTTTAGCGCGTTTGTATTATTCGTCGGGATCGTCGAGCGAACCTTCGAAATCTACGTCGATATAAGGAGCGCTATTTCGCCAGCGACGCAGTATCGCACGGGCCGACTCGCGGACCGTATCGGCGCTATCATGCGTTAACTCCTCCAATATCTTGATGGCTGCATCCGAATGTGCACGTTCCAATAATACAATGATGTCGTCGACGATCGAAATTTCCGGATCCATGCGCCATTGCTGAAGATAAGGCACAAGATCCTGACAGCCCATTGGAACGACTCGCTTCAGAATTTGCCGGGCTCGATGTCGGCCGCGTGCAGAATCCAGGCGCGCATGAACATCAAGAATCAATAGAATTTCGGATAAATGCCAGGTGTTTTTCGACGCCGTATTGGAAGTCGCTCGATCCAAGAGTTCCACAGCCGTTATATAGACAGGCTGCAGATTCGTCGGAGTCGTCACACTGTTTTGTAGAGACTGAACTGCCTGCGTTTGCGCGCGTGCGGACGCTGCGGAGCTCACCTCGTTTTCGAGTGCATTGGCCATGGCGCGCAACAAGAATGCTTCGAGTCGTACCTGATCCTCGGCGTCTGCGGAATTCGGGCTTTTCAGCATTGTTTCCGCTGAAATACGCCGAGCGCGAGCGTCTGTTAGGATATTATCCAGTGTCGAAAAAAGGTTTGGCAAGGCAGGGGAGGGCGCACGAGATATGCTTTCTGCCACGGTTAACGCTGTCATCACATCGCCCGATTGGAGTGCTGTGAGTGCACTTCGAAGCAATGATTGCACGCCCGATCGGCCGGCCGCGCTGAGCGCCGCCAAACGCACAAGTCGATCTTCATCGTACAGTCCGCGTTCGATCATCTGAACTTCATCGGCCGTTGCGTCGCCCTGCAAATAGCGTGCGATAATTCGCAAACCAATCGCTCTTTGCGCACTCGTTACATCCAATGGCCGATTCAAAACCTGCCCGGCGATCCGTCGCGCGCGCGCATCATCAATCTGCTGAAGGGCGCGCAAGCCGGCCGTTGATTCGGATACATCGGCGCGTGCAAGTGCGGCTGCCAGTGAAAACGCATCGGGCCGCGACAGCAACTCCTGGAGATTGAACTCACGCTGATTTCCACGCGAGCGTAAAATCTTTTCTACAAGCTCCTCGCCGGAAATCATATTTTCGCTGCGCTGGATTTTTGACAATTTCGGCAACGCAATACTCGCTCTCGCCCGAACGATTTCTTCGGCATCCTCAAGACTGTCTTTGATATAGGGAAGGCCACGGCGTTCGTTGAGTGCAACAAATAGATCCACCGTATACGCGCGCACAAACGCGTCTGTGTCACGCACCATATCGGTCGCAAATCCGAAAACACGGTCGTCCGGCCCGTTCGTCAGCGCGATAATGGATTTCATCGCCAGCGCGCGCGCATCGGCTTCTTCGTATCTGCCACGTCGATCAAAAACATAGCGCATGAGAGGCAAAAGGGCGCGATCATCGCCAATTTCGCCGAGCACCTGAACCAGGCCTCGACGAATCCGCAAATTGACGAGACCAATGTTGGCTGCAAGCATCGGCACGGCATTGCTTCCCAGGCTGACAAGTTCGTCCATCACGCTTCGTTGTATGTCCGCATCCGGGGTGTCGAGCCGATCGATCATCTGCGCAATTGTATTCGAATCTTGTGACAAAATTTTCTCCATCATTCGTACAGCGCGTACGCTTGCTCAGCATTTTTTTGAGAAAGTGTAAGCCATTGTAATTTCTTGACAGCGTTGTTACGCATGTTAGCATCCGACCTACCTTATATGTTAGCTTATATAGGTTGTACACACGCTCTCAAAAACTGCACGGGCAACGTCGAGGAGGCCTGTTTGAAATCCAGTGCGAAAGTCTACAAAACGCGACGCTACCATCATGGGTTAGCGTGTCTTTTTTTCGCAATTCCCGCGATGATTTCAACCGGTTGTAGCCACCAGGGTTCCATTGCGGATCAACAGGCTACACAAACGGCCGCGGCACAAACCCGGCTTGAAGAGGTTGAACGCTCAAACGGGCGACTTTCTGTGCGTATTGAAGAGTTGGAGCGTCAGCTTTTGCTTGTTCAAGATCGTATAGAAGCGACACGTTTATCCGTGCAGCGCCGTGAAAATAGCGCGACTGCATACGGCAATTCGCCGGCTGCTCGTCCGCAACCCGTTCCGGAATCGTACTATGGCCATGACGACGCTTATTCAGCGGCCACGGCCAATGCTGCCGAAGGCCAACGTGCGAAGCGTCGACCGGTTGCACGTATTTCGCTTTCCGATGAGCAATCCGGAATGTTGGATGCACCTGGCCACGCGGTAGCACCGACACCAACCGAAAATTATGTCGTCGAAGCACCGCTTGAAGACGATGGCGAAGAACTCGTCATCACCGATGCTGACTTTCGTGCGTTTGCCGGTATCGAATATCGGCCAGCAACAGGCGGATCCGCTTCGTCGGCCACGCCCACGGCGGTATCGAGCTCTGGAAAGGTCGCGCAGCCACCCGTTACAAGCGAGCGGCTTTCGACCAGTCAAGAACTGAAAAAACAAGAGAGTCCTGCTGAAAAAACATCGAACCCAGCCGCCCCGGCAAAGGGCGATTTGATCGGTCTATATCAGGATTCACTCGCCAAATACCGCGCCGGCAGCTACGCAGAAGCGATGGTAGGGTTTCAGTCGTTTTTGGACGCAGGGCCTCGCGCCGACTATGTCGACAATGCGTTGTATTGGATCGGCGAGTGTCATTACGGTCTGGGTGACTACAGCCGTGCGGTCGTGTATTTTCAACGGATCCTCGACGAAATTCCCAATGGTGGAAAAGCAGCCGATGCAATGCTGAAAATGTCGCTGGCTTATGACAGAATGGGGCAGGGTGCTGATGCCGTAGAACTGTTAACCAAGTTGACGAAGCAACATCCGACCACAAACTCCGGTAAACTCGCGGCCAAACGTCTCGAAGAACATCCGGCACGCCCGTAATTATTTTTCCGTTGTGAATTTTTATAGAACACGAAGTATCGCTCTTGCCAGACGACCTGGGAGTTCCAAATGTGTGAATCACACCTCGCTCAGAAACAAAATTCTCCTCAACCACACAATCAGCGTGTGGTGAAGCGCCTATTGCAGTTTATGGTCGGCGGCTGTGCTGCGCTTGCCTTGAGCGCTGCGAATATGGGAGACGCCAATGCTCAATTGGTACACATGCAAGCGCCCACGGATTATCACGTCGTAAAGCAGGGTGATACGATGTGGGATGTTTCCGGATCCTATTATGGCGATACTTTCGAGTGGCCACGGCTCTGGAGCTATAATCCGCATATTACCAATCCACACTGGGTGTATCCGGGCGACATTCTGTATTTGAAACAAATTGATGTGCCGACGGGCGCTGCGCCTGGCACGGCAAGCCGTGAAAAAGCTCTCGAGAAATCGCAACCACCCGTTGCGTTTGGCACGCATTTGCCACTTGGTGGATTCGTAACCACCGAAGAAATCCCGTATTCGGGGCGCATCATTGGCTCACCCAAAGAAGCCAACATGTTGGCCGAGCATGATACCGCCTGGGTTGGTTTTGGTGAGAAAGGTTACACTGAGAACGAAAAAGAGAATACAAAAGAGAAAAACCGCACCGCGCTCAAGCATGATGAAGAAGTCAAAGTCGGTGATATCTTTGCAATCGTGCGTAAAGATGGTTCGATCAAGAATAGTGATGGCGAAGCCATTGGCCAGAAATATATCGTACTCGGCAGCCTGGAAATTACCAATGTAAGTGAAAAACAGGCACACACAGCGCTGATTTCGCAATCCTGGCAAGAAATTCAACGTGGCGATTTGCTCATTCCTTATGAGCGTCAGCTAAAAATCGTTCAGCCGGTTCAGGGTGCTGAAGATGTCGTTGCACGCATTGTTGATTCCGTACACCCAGCCTTTAATTTCGGCGAACACCAATACGTGTTCATCAACAAGGGTGCTGAGGATAACGTCCGCGTTGGTAATCGTTTCTTTGTTTATCAGCGTTTTGAAGGACTCGACCGTCAGGGAACAAAAACGGATGACGCGATTCCTTGGCAACGTGTAGGACAGGTTCTGATTCTCGATGTTCGTGAAAAATACGCGACTGCTGTCATTACCGATTCTTCAAGAGAGATTGTTATTGGTGACCGTCTTGAAATGTACAAAGGGCACTAAGTAACAACATTCATTCCTTGTGAATCGAAAAGAGAGCGTTCCAGGGTATTCTGGGCGCTCTTTTTGTTTTCATGATTCGTGAGTTTACATAATACCAATTATCGGACGTAATTGGTTTCATAAAAAGCACAGCCAAAGCTGTGCTTTTTTAGGTTTATTTGGATCCCTTCAGTTTCTCCATCAACTCACTAAAGAAACCTTTTTTACCACGACCTTTTCTCATCTCAATAATCCGAAGCTGTCGTTGCGCTTGATGATTTCTGGGATTCACCAACAACGAATTACGAAATAGATTTTCAGCTTCTTTTTCGCGGTCAAGCCCGAGAGCAACTGTTCCCAAAAATACAAGAATCCAATCTTTGTCTGTTAGTGATTTATTAATCTCATCCAGACTCTTGTAAATCTCCATCGCACGGCTGCGCTCAAGTGGCTTACCTTCGTCGTTTTTCGCGATCATCAAATACTCAGTGTATAGATAATGCGCGCTATACTCGATGTCCGTGGGATTTAGATTGTGTGCCGACGTAAATTGCGCGTGTGCGCCGCGAAATGAACCCTGCTCCAACATGGCCTGACCACGGCGAAATGATGACTCAGCGTTGATTATGGCGCTGATATCCGTGTTTGCACCGTTGAGATCGGCATCATAAGTCGCACGGCGTTTCGAGTCCGATAGGATTTGATTCGCATTATTGATAGCCTGAAAGATATCCAATATTTGTTGACGTTCCTCGCCGTCTTCCAGGTCATGAAAACGATCCACATGCCATTTTTTGGCGAGGTTTCTGAAGCTAATGGTAACTGCTTGCCTCAAGTCTGCGTCATTCAAGTTATTGGCGACACCCAATAATTCATAATGCGTAGATTTCTTGATTCGTTCGTGCATCTGTTGGATTTCAAGGCGTAGCCCTTCGATATCCTGGGCCATGTAGGCTCTCCTTAAGTCGAATTCTATTCTTAAAACGTACCGAAACGCGTCACCCCTATCAACAAAACCGGATCACACTCGGAGCGTTAGATTAATCAATCGTAGTTGCGCTGGCAACGTAAGTATACCTTACATCAGATAACAAAAAAGCCTCCAATCTATTTGATAAGATTGGAGGCTTTTTATAGTGGCTACGCAGGGATTTGAACCCCGGACCTAGCGAATATGAGTCGCGTGCTCTAACCGGACTGAGCTACGTAGCCATCTGTTGTCAGGGCTTGAAGTGTTTCCAGCCGCCAACGACTCTTGAAGTACAAAATGATCGTCTGTTCGTCAAGGACTTATTTCATTTATCTTCAAATTTCTTCAAAAACACGTGCGCCCTGCCCCACATTCCTGTTTTTGGCATAAAATCGGTCTCAATCAGGTATTAAGTCCAGTCTTATTGAAAAGTTCCGTCAAGACGCGAAAATCAATAGGTTTTTCAAGAAACGAATTTGACACCTGTGGCAGGCAAGGTAAAACAGTAGCCCACACGTGCAGTGTCATGGCAAAATGTCATTTCCACTGTAATTTCAAACACTTAGAATAGCCAGACTCTGGATGGTATTTCTCGTATGAATTATAGAAGCAAACATCACCGTCGTTTTAGAATTTCCGTTGCCGCAGCCGTTGTTTTGAGCTGCGGAGCGATCGGCTTCAGTCACGTTACCGCAAGCGAGCCCCCGCCGCGAAGCGCAGTCCATAATGCTCAGGAAATCGCTGAACGCTCATCGGCCGCCGAGAACTCTGTTCGCAGCTTAAAACAGCGTTTATTCGGAGAAGCTACGACCTCCGCTCGCGCACAGGCAAAGAGCATTCTGAGTGCAGCCAGTGCGTTCAGTGAGCTTGAATTTCCCAAAGTCCCTACCGATTGGGCTGCAGCAGGCCTGGATTTGTCCAAAGCTGAGCGTGAAGGCGACCGACTCGTTCAAACGATGCCTGATGGCAGTCGTGTTACGTTTACGGTCAACGCGGATATTCAAGAATTTATCCAACGCCTGTTCCGAACCAATAAGGTTCCTCACGGCGGTGTTGTATTGATCGATCCGCCAACCGGTCGGGTTGTCGCGCAGGTCGGTCAGGCATCCGATCCACGTAGTGGCGATCCATCGTTGCGCGCTTTTGCGCCGTCGGCTTCGGTCTTTAAAGTGATTACGGCCGCTGCCCTCATCGAAGGTACGGGTCGCGATCCGCAGGCAGAAGTCTGCTATCACGGCGGCTCCAGTTTTTTGAGCGAGAAGAACATCAAGGGTGATCCTCGGCTCGACCATCGCTGCAACAACCTGGGCGGTGCACTTGTCTGGTCGATCAACTCAATTATTGCCAAACTGGCGTATAATGAGCTGAAACAAGAAGACCTGGTCGAGTGGTCGGAGCGTTTTGGATACAATCAGCCGATTCCCTACGAGTTTCCTGTAGAAGTCAGCACGTCCGACATGGTTGCAAACAAGTTGGAGCGTGCACGTGCTGCGGCTGGGTTTCATCACACCAACCTCAGCCCGCTACACGGCGCGATGATTGGCGCCATGCTGGCGAACGAAGGCATGATGATGCAGGCCTCGATTATCGAGAAATTTGAAAGTCCTGATGGAACGGTATTGTATAGCTTTGAACCGCGCGAATTGCGTCGTGTTATGAGCAAAAAGACAGCCAAAACACTCAGCAAACTGATGGTTTCAACGACGACGCACGGTACCGCGCGCCGTCACTTCCAGAATCGCAGCAGCTTTCCGCGCGATATCGAAGTTTCTGGCAAAACCGGAACGCTGTCGCACCAGGAACCGTTCATGCGTTTCACCTGGTTTGTCGGTCACGCGCATCACAAATCGTGGGGCGACCATCCAGGGATTGCTGTAGGCGGTCTGGTTGGAAACACGGCCAACTGGCGAATCCTCGGGCCTTTTGCCGCGAGCGAAGCGGTACGCAAATACTACGAAGTTGAAGCGAAGCTACGGACCGAGCAAAATCCCGTAGCCGCGCGTCAGTAAACAGCGGCGCTGTCAGCAAACCCAGCGGTTATTCACCATCAACGCGAAGACTTGCT
>JBEBSM010000134.1:0-9155 GCA_040394315.1 Lujinxingia vulgaris | reverse complement strand
ATTTACATCGCTTACCTGCACGTCCAACAGCGTTTCGCACCAGGTTCTACCGAAAAGCGTAGCACCGCCCGCCAGCCCGAACAGATGGAAGAATTTCGCACGCGCCACCGTCCCACAATGCGAATCGCAAGCTGGCTTGGCCTGGGAACACACATGTGCTTGATCTACACATCGATCGCTTTAGCCAGTGTATTTCCAGACGTACTCCTTGCGCTGCAAATTGTTTTCGCCACCGTTTTTAACATCGCGTTGGCCGTGGTTCTTGTTCGAAGTCGCTCTTTTCAAACAGCCTGACAGCTCTGGTTGCTTATGCTTGATGTAAAAAAACAGTCCGACGCCGTGCCCACTGCCACGACAATCTGGGAATCCGACGCGCTCAATGCCATTCCGATCGTCACCTACCCGGAATCACCAACCAATCCCGGCCGCGTAATCACCCCCCACGGCGAAGTGCGATTTCTCAACGTGCGCGGCTCGGTGGAAGCGATGGCTTATCAACTGGGCAAGCGCACACTGCGTGACGTGCATGCCGGCGGTGTGCCTTTTTTCGCTAATTATGTCGAAAATGTCTTAAAAAACTCACCGATTCACAAAGCCGCCGGCGTTTTGCAGTGGGCTACCCATCGATGGGTTACAAAACGATTGCGACAAAACGTCCCCGCTGAGTACAAAAAGGCAATTGCAGCCTTTGCCGAAGGCGCACAAATCCCGATCGACACGCTTTACGATGCGTTTTTGATGCCAGAAACATTTTTATGGCTTGTCGGAACCTATCACAAGCGCATCGGCACCACGCGCTCGCACGGATTGGGCGCTCCACCCACGTTTGGCTGCACCAGCGCAATTATTCGCCCACCCGCAGCACAAACCCTGCTTCACGGCCGAAATTTCGACTACTTCGGCATCAATTACTGGGATCAATACGCCACCGTTGTATTTTACCATCCCGACGACGGCATTGATTACGTCGCCGTCAGCACCGCCGGATTCATCGGCGGCGGCATCACCTCGATGAACGCAGCCGGACTCACATTTGCTGTCCACCAACACGTCGTCGACCACTTCAATCTGGCCGGCGTCCCGGTTGGCATTGCAGGCGACGAAGTAATGCGTCGCGCTCACACAATCGAAGAAGCCGTCTCCATTTTGCGCGATTATCCGCCCGTCGCCGGCTGGACCTACGTCATGAGCGAAGGCGATACCGGCCGAGCCGCAATCTACGAAGTCGCCCCGGGCCGCGAAAACCTGTATTTTCTACCCCAAGATCAGCAGTCACTCGGATACGCAAACGTCTACTGGGGAGCAGATTTCAAAACAACCGAAGTCGATTATTATCCAGAATTCCGTCGCGCCAACTACGCTCGCCAGCGGCGAGTCCACGACATGCTCGATGAACTCTCTGGTCAGGATTCTAGTGCGGAGGCGGCCGATATCGCGGCCATTCTTGGCGATTGCACAGATCCAGAAACCAATCAAACACGCCTGTTTGGCCCAACCATCGCGGCTGCCCACACCGTGGCCAGCGTCGTTTTTGAACCCGAAAACCGTCGCGTTTGGATCGGCACGGGCCGCTCGCCAACCAGCCGACGCTGGTATGTCCCCTTCACGCTCGGTTCAAATCACGACACCGACAACGGCGCGCCAGATCCAACCGTGCAACCATTTACACCGTTTCCCAACTGGGAAGACGGTCTGCACGGCCGCGCCTTCGATCTCTACCGCCACGCCGCCCATTTATTCTGGGAAGGCGAAAGCGACGAACGCCTGTTGATCATGATCGAATACGCGCTCGCGCTTTATCCACAAGAACCAAACCTACAGATCTTGGCCGGCCTGCTCGCGCTGCGAATCAAACGCGGCACACGTGCCGAAGGCGCATTTCGACGCGCCCTGGATATCGCGACCGAACCGGCACGCCGCGCTGAAATCCAGATTTTTCTCGCCTGGGCACTTGATCTACAAGGCCAACGCTCGGCCGCACGACACATTTACCAAAAAGTCAGCAAAGATCCGGCTGCCGAGCAAATGACCGCTTTCCGCGCCAAGCAAGGCCGCTGGCGCAAATTCACCGCCGTGCAGGCCGAGAAACTACCCCTCGACTTTTTGTACGCCAGCGTGCCCTGACTTTCTAATTATCACAAAAACAGACCTAAACTCCCTGCCCGAATGCACCACGATTAGCCAAAACCTATTAGCGGTGATGTTCTGGCAGGAGTAGCACTTCTTCACGCAAGAAAGTCGTCTTCCTGCGCGGGAGTAGCACTTCTTCACGCAAGAAAGTCCTCTTCCTGCGCGGGAGCCGTACTTCTTCACGCAAGAAAGTCGTCTTCCTGCGCGGGAGTAGCCGATTCAGTGCGCCAATCTGTTGCACTCTTGCGCTGGAGTAGCGCTTTCCCCCACAAGAAAGTCCTCCTCCTGCGCGTTCGACCAGTCTACTCGCCACTTTCCAAAAACCGCTCACTCGCGGGCGCCCGCAGATTATAATGTGAACTCATCGCACGCCCGTACGCACCGGCCGTCGCGATCAGTAGCACATCGCCTTCTTTCGTCTCGGGAAGTCGTCGCGAATGCCCGAGCACATCGCCACTTTCACAAATCGGCCCGACTACTTCCGCGTCGATACTGAGCACTTCATTCAAACGACTCAAGTTCACGATCTCATGATACGCGCCGTAAAGTGCCGGCCGAATCAACGAATTCATGCCTGCATCCACGCCCACATAGTGCATCGCGCTCTTTTGTTTCAGCTGCGTCACACGCCCCAAAAGAACGCCAGCCTGCGCCACAAGATAACGCCCTGGCTCCAGCCAGAGTTCAAATTCAGGATGAGCCGCCCGAAATTCAGCAAGGTTTTTTGATAAAATTTCGATATCAAGCGCTGTCTGACTCGCTCGTTCTGGAACACCCAGACCGCCACCCAGATTCAGTATCCGAACGTCCGGGAAATGCCTTGTGCACTGCTCCAAAAACAGCGCAATTTGTGCCCAGGTTTCGTGCGCGCCCACGCCGCTGCCAACATGCGCGTGCAGGCCAACCACCGTCAGATCGATCCCCTTGGCCAGTCCGCTAAGCCGCTCTAGATCCGCAGGCTCGATCCCAAACTTGGATTGTGGCCCGGCAGTCCGCACATATTTGTGATGCCCACGCCCGTGGCCAGGATCGACACGCACAAGTATCGACTGTCCGCGAAAAACCTCCGGCCATTCTTCAACCGGATGCAAGTTATCAAGCGTAACCCAGGCGCCCATCTCAAACGCCTGGATATACTCCTCACATCCCGCAAAATTCGGCGTAAACAGGACACGTTCATCCTCAATATCAGGAAACAACGTCCGAATATGATTCAGTTCGCCCGTAGAAACGCACTCAAACCCAATCCCGGCACGATAAAACACGTTCAGAATATCGGGATTCGAGTTTGCCTTCATCGCATAAAAGATCCGCTGAACAGCCTCAATGCTTTTCAGCGAATCAACCGCGGTCTGCAGGCTTTGTTCCTCATAAACGTAAAGCGGACTTTCACTCGCGGCCAACGCCAGCAGCTCGTCTTTTCGACGACGCCACCACGCATCAGGAAATACCGTGTTTTCGCGCGGCTCATTAAACAGCTCGCGCCAACTCGGTCCAAAAGTTTCGTCTTCTGTGCGCTCACGAAACAACAGCGAATGCAGCTTTCGCACAAGCCGATTGGCCTGATCTTCGGCCACAACAAACGTCAGATTCAAATCACTCGCGGCCTGAGAAACAAGATAAATATGCTGTTCCTCAAATACTTCCAGCGCTGGCGCAAGACGATGTAAAATAGAACGAATATTATGTCCCACCAGACTCACGGCCGCGCACGGGCCGATGATCCGCGCGTCGCAATGCGGCTTCAAATCCGCAAGCAGGCGATTTACCCTCGCCGGCTCCAACGCATTGGCCATCGGATCGAGCGTCACCGTCACGTTCGCTTCAGACGTTGCAACCAGGTCGATCGACAATCCGTTTTTCTTAAATACCGCAAAAACATCTGCCATAAACCCGATCTGCTGCCACATCCCCAGCGTATTCATCGAAACCAGCGTGATGCCCGTTTTTGCACTGATTGCCTTAACCTGCGCACCCGCATCCGGCGCATCCGCAGAAATCACCGTGCCTTCCAACTCCGGATGCTCCAGGCACTTGATATACAAAGGGATTTTATGGGCGCGCACCGGCGGCAAACAACGGGGATGCAATATCTTCGCCCCCATCGTCGCCAGTTCCTGGGCCTCATCATAATGAAGTTGTTTCAAAAGACGCGCCGAAGGAACATCTCGCGGATTTGCACTGAACATTCCGGGAACATCCGTCCAAATTTCCAGACGAACCGCACCAATGCCCGCCGCCAGATAAGCCGCAGACGTGTCCGAGCCGCCGCGCCCGAGCAACACCGTTTCGCCCGCCTGATCGGACGCAATAAAACCCTGCGTCAAGACGACAGAACTTTGAATCGCATCTACCTTTTCAACCAGCCGCTCGTCGTAGTTTCCATCGCACGTTGCCGACAAAAACAAGCGATCTTCACTGCCATTCGGCACCGGAACAGACTGCAAAAACGCACGCGCATCACACCATTTGCTATCAACTCCAATTTGATTCAAATACGCAGCCCCCAGGCACGTCGACATCAACTCGCCCATGGCAAGCACGCGCGCGTGAACCCGTGGACTCACCTCATTTACCAGCGAAATCCCCAGAAGGAGTCGCCGTAATTCCGCGAAATAATCCGCCAGCAACTTCGCCCCATCAAGCTGCATGGTTTGCGCCAATGCATGATGTCGCGCTTCAATATCACTCAATAACTCGGAATATTCGCCGTTCTTTGCCAGAACCAGCAGTTTTTCCAGCGCATTGGAGATTCCACTCAGCGCAGAACATACCACCAGCGGCTTTAAGCCTTCTTCCGCCCGCGCCGTCACTACCTGAGCAATCGTATCCCAACGCTCACGTGATGAAACACTGGTGCCACCAAACTTCAAAACAATCCACTTTTGTACGACAGCACTCACATGATTCCTTTAAAGTATGAACAACGATGTTTTCTATCCAAGCGCCCAAACACAACGAAACGAATGATTTGCTCGACGCTCGTCCGGCGAGTACCTGCCACGTGTTGCACAGCGAAGCGCATACGCACTATGCGTAAACGAACCGCCCCGCAGCACACGTTTGCTACCCGAGCCCGGCCCCTTCGGGTTCGGCTCAGAGTGTCCCACTTTATACGCGTTTCGATCAAACCAATCCGCTACCCATTCAAACACATTTCCTGCCATATCCAGCGCACCATACGGACTTTCACCAGCCGGAAACTGCCCCACATTCACAGGAACATCTTTTCCGTCAAACCACGCAAGCTGGGATGTCGGAGAATAATCACCCCAGGGATAGATGCGCCCGTCGGTGCCGCGCGCAGCTTTTTCCCATTCTGCCTCGGTCGGCAAACGCTTGCCAGCCCACCGCGCATAGGTATTGGCCTCTTCCCACGTCACAAACACGACCGGAGCATTCGGCTGGCCAACCGGATCATTATAATCCGTCCAACCCGGCGGCGCCGCGCGCTCAGTGACATCCAAAAACCGCTTAAACTGTTGTGCAGTTACCGGCGTGCGATCCACAAAAAACGGGTCTAAATGAACCAGCGTCATCGGAAATTCTTCATCACGCGCATGCGGATGATCTGTCTGACTTCCACGAAAAAACGTCCCTGCCCCAACCCGAACCATCTGCGCTGAAAGTTTTTTTTCCTGTGCCGATTCAATCAAGTCAGACGCGATCCGTGCCGATGCCGGCCGGGCTTCGGGATTCGAGGTAAGCATTGCCGCAAAGGCTGCGCACAGCTCGGGCGTAAAGTCCGTCGTCAGATAATTGTTGGCAATTTCAACCAACATGTTCGTAATGCGAGCAAGATTACTCTCGCGAGACGCCGCCGCTGCCAAAAACTCATTGAATGCATAAAAACTTGCTGGAAGTTCGCCACAAATCGCCTCAACCAGGCAAATCCCAATTGAATACAAGTCACTTTGAGCGCTGGCCGGCATAAAACGAAGTTCGGGCGCAGCATAACGCGTCTCACCACGACGAATTTCCGGCTGCGGCACGACCGGCATTCCGACGAGAGTTCCACGTCCTTCCGCCGATTGCCCGCCACCAGATTCGAGCTCGCCACACTGCACGCCCAACAACTTTACCTGCAATTGACCGGCTGTGTTGAGAAAAATAAAAATATTATTCGCTGTAATCTGTCCATGAAGTATGCCCGCTTGATGCAGACAATCCAGCCCGCTCAACGCCTGTTTGCCGATCTCAATGGCCACAGCAGTCGGCAGTATTTCACGCCGCTCAAGCAATTCCCGCAAAGATTGCCCGGCCACGTACTCCATCACATAGCCAATCTTGTCGCCCTCGCTGATCACATCCAAAACCTGAACCAGATTCGGATGATTCAGCTTCGCCAAACTGTGTGCATCTTCCACAAAACGTTGACGTGCGTTACCATCATGCACTGCACCCAAGGTTTTTATGACAACATGGTTTGCTTGATTAACCAGATCCTGGCCGTACCACAAATTTGGATTTTCAGCATCAGGCAGTGGCCCTAACATAAGCCAGCGATCGTGAAGCTTCACAGAAGTTGGCGTTCCCCGAACCGTTTCATGAGAATTGGACCCGTCGTTTTTTGGCGGCGCATTGCATCTTCGACAATGCGAAAACCCGCTCAAATTACGCGTGCCACAGGTCGAGCATATGGACGTAGTCATCCCATCAATCTCTTCACCAGAAAGGTATAAACCTGCATATCCTTTGACAACCGTTCAACCTGCACAACATTGTGCACCTGCACGTAACCGGTCAAGGCCACAGCTTACACTTCATGCTGGCATAAATACGCTTTAGTATAAATCACAATGTTCTGCTATTTTTACACGCACGGTGAAAACTTCCGCTATTAGTACAGTTATTCTTCCTTAATCCCGGTCCGCTACACGCACAAATCGCACAGGAGAACATCGTGGATCTTTTTCAATATGCACAACAACTCCAATACGGAAATATCCATTTTTGCATCGATCCAGAAATTGGTTTGAACGCAATCGTCGCGATTCATAACTTAAAGTTCGGACCAGCTATCGGCGGATGTCGCTTCTTACCCTACACGACCACCGACGCCGCGATTCGCGACGCCATGCGCCTTGGCCGCGGCATGACCTACAAAGCCGCCATCAGTAATTTGCCCCACGGCGGCGCAAAAGCCGTCATCATCGAACCGCCCAACATGACGCCCGAGCAACGCAAACAAATCTTTGCCGCCTTCGGCCGATTTGTCGACTCACTCGGCGGACGCTACATCACCGCCGAAGACAGCGGCACACACGTCGCCGACATGAACATCGTTCGCCGACAAACCCAACATGTTTTATGCTACGACAGCGCCGACGGAAGCTCCGGCGATCCCTCACCATTCACCGCACTCGGCGTGCACCGTGGCATCGAAGCGGCCGCAAACTTCACCTGGGGATCTGACGATCTCAGCGGCCGCCACATCGCCATCCAGGGCGTTGGAAACGTCGGCTATTTGCTCGCAAAACGCCTGCACGACGCCGGCGCACGCTTAACCGTTGCCGATATTCGCCTGGAAGCCGCCCAACGCTGCGCCGACGAATTTGGCGCAACCGTCGCTTCCCCAGCCGAAATCTTCGCCATCGAATGCGATGTTTTCGCCCCCTGCGCACTCGGATCTGCAATCAACGACCACACCCTACCCGCACTCCGCTGCAAGATCGTCGCCGGATCTGCCAACAACCAACTCGCTGAAAACCTACACGGCGCTCACCTGCTAGAACGAAAAATTCTCTACGCACCCGACTACGCCATCAACGCCGGTGGACTCATCAACGCCGCCGCAGAATACAGCGATTACAACGTCGAAAACGTCTACACACAGATCAACGCAATCTACGACACAATGACCGAAATCTTTGAACGCAGTCGCAGCGAAAACATCCCCACAAACGTTGTGACTGACCGTATCGTCGAAGAAAAACTCTACGGTCAGCCACTTTTGTAATCACGTTTTCGTACTGCAATAGTCGACAAATCTCACAACAGGTTCGCTGCAAGTTCCGCAAGTTCTGAGCGTTCACCCTTGAACAAGCTCACCGTCGCAGCCGACTTTTGCCCCTTGAACCGGTTGACCACATAGGTCAACCCGTTCGATTCGCTATCCACATACGGATTGTCGATCTGGTACGGATCTCCGGTCAGAACGATTTTCGTTCCCTCACCCACACGCGTCAGAATCGTTTTCACCTCGTGCGGCGTTAAGTTCTGCGCCTCGTCCACGATCATAAACAGATTTGGCAACGAACGACCGCGAATATACGTCAACGGCTCGATTTCAATGATTCCCATCGCCTTGAGCTCATCCGCACCACGTCCCGCACGCTTATCCGCACGACTGATCCCCATCAGATATTCGACATTATCAAAAATCGGCTGCATCCACGGATCAAGTTTCTCCTCCAACGATCCCGGCAAATAGCCAATATCGCGTCCCATCGGGAAAATCGGACGGCTCACCACCAATTTATGATAATTCTGCTCTTCCGTGACCTTACGAAGGCCAGCCGCGATCGCCAGCAACGTTTTTCCCGTTCCTGCCTTTCCGATCAGCGTCACAAGACGAACATCGTCATCCAACAACGCATCCAACGCAAAATACTGCTCTTTATTGCGCGGCTTAATACCCCACACATCATTATCCCGCACGCGCGTTATCGGCCGAATAATCCCTGTCTCATCACCCGGCGACGCAATATGCATCCGCCCAAGCAACGTCTGATTATCCGTCTCCGTCCGCAACAACACATACTCATTGTTATAAAAACCACGTGCCGGCGAAGGCGAACCAGAATCCGAGCCATAAACACGACCCGTCGCATAATCTTTCAAAACCAGCGTCAGCTCATTCTTTTCATGCAATTCCGCAATCAACTCTTCCGGAACCACAAACTCACTCGCCCCAGGATACAATTCGCTAACCGACGAGATATCTTCTTCCTCGAAGTTCTCAGCCTTCAGACCCAACGCATCCGCACGAACCCGCAGATTTGTATCCTTACTGATCATAATAC
>JBEBSM010000133.1:0-9165 GCA_040394315.1 Lujinxingia vulgaris | reverse complement strand
TCTGTATCGAGAATCCTTTTGCGACAAAACCGTAACAGCAATGCCGCACGCTCCACCTTCGAAGCCAGCTCGTCGAGATCGATCTGATCCGCTTCAATATCCGACAAGATACGTGAAAGCTCAGTCATCGCATCACGATACTTAAGCCCGTCGTAGCTTTCTTCAAGCGTATTGTCTGCCGACTCTTTGCTTTCTTCCATTGTATCTCTGCTACCTAATAAGCGGATCTAATAATGACGAACAACGCGTATTTCGACAAATAGCATCGTCTACGTATCATAAATTCAATCAGAACGTCATTCCTCAGTTCGTTCAACACGAATATTGCCATCAGCCAGTGTTAACGTAAGTGGCTGATTGAGCGGAACCGCACCGGCCGAACGTACTACTTTGCCATGCGAACGCAGGATTGCAAAGCCGCGTTCCAAAACACGTTGCGGATCGAGCAAACGAAGACTGTGTGCAGCGTTGTCAACCTGGCCCAAATTTCGAGAAAGCTGGCGCTCCGACAGCTGTTTCAGTCGCTCGCCAGCCCTGTCCAACACCAAACTCTGTTGTTGCGCACCACGCAAAATTCTCGCCGTCTGCAATTGCTCGCGCGCATAACCCGTTTCACGCTGCGCACGCTGTAAACAAGCCCGCGAGCGCGCTCCGACCTGCTCGCCACTTACCTCAATCCGGGTCGAAGCACGCGCAATTTGTCGCGCCGCAGAATCCGAAATCCGTACTCCCAGATTCGACATCCGCGCTCGCTCCGTGACCAGACGCGTTCCCACATATCGCTCAATACCAGCAGAACTTGCCGCAACTCTGTGCCCGGCCGCCGTTATTTGCGTCTGTGCAAGACCCGCAATTTGCCCGAATCGCTGATCCATTCCCTCCCAATAATCCTGAACCCGGCGCACCAAATACTCGGCCGCTGCGGTCGGCGTCTTGGTCGAATGCGCGATCAAATCCAATAAACACTGATCCCGCTGATGCCCCACACCGATCACAATCTTTAATGGATGCGCACAAACCGCCTGGCCTATTGCTTCGGTATCAAAATACGCCAGATCCGAGCGCGATCCACCACCACGCACGATCACCAATACATCAAACGCATCGGCACGCCGCGCAAAATAATTCAGCGCCCCCAATACCGATGATTCCGTGTTGACGCCCTGAACGCTCGCGTGATGCGTCGTCAACTCAAAACCAAGTCCCGATAATTTCAGACCATGCAAAAAGTCGTTGTACGCATCGCTTTCATAACTCGTAATCAAGCCAACCCGCAGCGGACAAATCGACATCGACTTGTTCATATTCTGGGTATGAACGCCTTTTGCCTCCAAAAGTCGGAAAACCCGCTCGCGATTCATCTCCAATTCGCCGACCGTATACGCCGGATCGATATCAGAAACAATCAACTGATAACGCCCATTTTGTGGATACAGATCAACGCGCGCCTTCAAGCGTACAACCAGGCCGTCACGCAGACGCAATGGCTGCGGCAAATCCCCCAGCATTTTCTCAATCTGGCGGCGAACTTCGTCAAACATCACAGCCGTAATACGCGCGATCTCACGTGCCCCCGCATACGGCCGCTCCGTCAGTGCAAAAAAATACGCACGACTCCCCGCAGACACATTCTTGTCGTAATCATGCAATTCGCCGACAATCCAGATGTCTTCAACAAAATGATCGCGCAATACCGCTCGCGCAGCCTGATTCAGCCCAGAAACCGTAAACGTATTCGCCGGCACCGTCGCCAGGTTTCGCTCGCTCACAGCCCCGGAACTTTTCCCGACGGAGCGACTCGCATCGTTCGAATACGCGGCCGTAGACGCGCGAACATCAACACGTGTCCCGGCATCTTCTTTCTGCACTTCAGCCGGTTTTACGTCATTTTTCTCACAATAAGTCTGCAATTCAGCCGACATCTTGATCGTATTTCCCGACAATTGCGTCAGCGTATACGCAAGATGCGTCAGCGGAACGAACCAGGATTTAACCTGCGGATCCCAGCGTCGCTCCGGCAAATTTCGCACAACATTCACCAGCTCGCGGTCGTAAGAAAAACTTATCCGCAGATGAATCCCCTCTATTTCCAGATCGACCGGTCGTGACATTCTTCGATTTCTCCGCAATGCCTGACGACAAACCCAAACAGTTCATCGCAGACACACTCTAGCCAGCAAGCTTACTGCAAAAACAACGGCTCATTGCCCCAGCTCAATCGACACACATGCCCCGCCGCGCACTCCATGACAGAGACCCTGCGGGTTTTGCCGATCGACCTGACAACTTGCACATACTTCATCTTCCGCACACTGATCGCGCTTTTCACAGCGCACCATGCATTGATGTTGATAACAAACTTCGCCACTGCCACAGCTAACATGTTCATCACATTCGGCTGTTTTCACGCATCCCAACATCCAAACACACGCCACCACAGCCAGCAACGCCAACAGGCCGCGGCGAATCGCTCGACAACCTGTCTGCTCGAGGCTACATTGCGTGCGCGCAGTCACGTTGTCTGCGTTTTTATTGGAATGGATATTATATGCTGCGTGCGCCATTTGCCCTACTCTTCAACATTCTGAAATTCCTGCGATTTTTGTGGGCCGGATTCTGGATCGCGCTGTTTCGACTCTTTCGTTTACTCGGCCAGCGTGAACGTACATTTGTTACGATCAAGCTAGAAAGTAATTATGCATTTGGCCCCGGCCGCGGACTGGCTGCAATGTTCCAGTCAAGTTCCACCTTCCTTGATTTTCGCGAAAGCATCAAGCGATTAGCACAAGATCGCAAACTCGAAGGCGTTGTTATTCTCATCGACGATTTTTCAATGGGTCCCGCCCGTATCGAAGAGTTTCGCGAGCTTTTTAACGAACTTCGCCGCGCCGGCAAACGCGTTGTCGTCCACTTCCAAAACGCCACACTGCGCGACTACGCACTGGCCACCGTCGCCGACGAGATTCTTGTCACGCCTGCCGGCCGCCTTTATATGTTTGGCCTGCGACTCGAACAATATTTCGCCGCCGACCTGCTCGAACGCATCGGCGTCGCCGTCCAATTTGTCCATATCGGCCCCTTCAAAACCGCTTCGCACCGTTTTATTCATTCTCAAATGACCGCACCACAGCGTTTGATGATGCAAAACCTCTTCGATAGCCTCACAAATCAGTACGAAGAACAAATCACACACGCGCGCAACATCGAAACCACCACGCTGCGCACTGCCCTGCACGACATGCCCATCGATACACGCGATGCCATGCGCTACGGCCTCATCGACGGCGAATGCTTTCGCCAACATGTCTCCAAATGGCTCACGAACGGCCAAAGCTCCGTCACGATGCCCGGTGAACCCGCTCCCACCAAAACAAATTCGTCCAAACCCGTCGTCAAGATTCATCCCGTCGATCCCTATCTCAATTCCCAACTCAGATTGCCGGCCTGGACGCCGCTTTTTAAAGCCACAAAACGCATGGCCGTACTCGACCTGACGGGCATGATCGTGATGCCGAACATGAGTTTACCGGGCGCTTCCACGACGACTATCAATCCTACCGAAATCGTACCTCGACTGCGTGCGCTCAAAAAAGACCCCAACATTATTGGCGTCCTTTTACACATCAATTCCCCCGGCGGAAGTGCCCTGGCGAGTGACCTTTTGTGGCAGGCAATTCAAGATTTGCGCGCTGAAAAGCCGGTTGTTGCCTACTGCAGCGACGTCGCAGCCAGCGGCGGATACTATCTGGCCGTCGCTGCCGACCAGATTATATGCAGAGCACAGACCGTGACCGGTTCCATCGGCGTAATTGCCGGAAAAATGTCGTTCCCAGGCACACTGGAGCACGCCAGAATCAACGTTGAATCGATTTACGAAGACGACACCACCAGCTTTTCCAGCCTGACGACCGCGCTCACCCCACACGCCATGCACAACCTCAAAACCGACGCACGCTCCTTTTACCGTCGCTTTTTACAACGCGTCGGTCAGTCTCGAAAACTCAGCAAACGCCGACTCCATCGATACGCCCGGGGCCGTGTCTACACTGGTCAAGAAGCCTTTCGCCGCGGACTCGTCGACCATCTCGGTGGCTTCGAATTTGCCGTCGAACAGCTCGCCAAAATCTGCAACGCCGATATGCACAAGACACCGCTCGAATTCGTGTCGCACCGTCATCAAACGCTCAAATCACTGATCCGAAGCTCGCTTGTCCAGAGCCCAACCGCCCACGGACTGCTACAGAGCATCGCCCCACAACTCGCTTCCGCCCCACTGCTCAACGAACTAAGCGACATCGCACTCGTAACCACCATGCTTCGCAACGAACCCGTGCTCGCGTGGATGCCCGTGGAAATTCATATTGGTCATTCGTAGTTCTCTACATTATGAATACACGCGTTCGCGAACGGTGTTACTCATCAATTTTCATCCATTCCCAATATACACCATACCAATTGGAGTTTTCATGGCAGAAGTTATCATCTACAGAACCCAGTCTTGCCCCTATTGCGACATGGCCAAGCGCCTGTTTAACGACCTGGACGTAGCCTTCGAAGAAATCGACCTCACCTTCGATCACGAAGAGCGCATGGCACTCGTAAAGCGCACCGGCGGCCGCCGAACCGTTCCCCAGATCTTCATCAACGGACAATCCGTCGGCGGTTACGACGACATCCGCGAGCTTCAGAAAACCGGCAAACTTGCCGAAATGCTCGCTGAAGATCCAAAGTAATCCGCTGCTACAAACCTGGAAAACAAAACGGGCCGTCGCTTAAAAGCGACGGCCCGGTTTGTTTGTTTCCATTCAATCCACAGACGCTTTTTCAAGCGCCTGTGGATTGACTATTTCTTATTCAAGTCCGGAGAACACGAACGGATAGTTAATTACACAGATACCACCGTCTGGCTTCTCAAAGCGCATGCGCTGAATAACACGAACGATACAGCCCTCAACGTCACGGTTGTTCATGGTCGTGTTCGCAACCATCGCGTTATCAACCGAACCGTCCAGACCGATGCGCCATTGTGCCGTAATCTGACCGCTCAAGCTCGGGTTCGTCTGCAGTTCACGCTCAAAGCATGCACGAATTGCGTTGGAGCGACCGCCGACAACACGACGAATGTTCGCTGCATCACAGAAGTCACCAACCTGCGGCGTACCCTGCGACAACTTGGAGGTAACCTTCTTGGCAGCTTTCTTGCCAATCTTGGCGCCCGTGCCTTTTCCGCCGCCTGTATCAACTTTACCCAGACCACCGACGCGACCGAAACCTTCACCGCCGCCGCCGCCGCCCGTTCCGCGCATTCCCATTCCGCCAGCGCCACGACCAACAACCAGATCGCCGCCCTCGCCGCTCATCGCAACGTTCATTTTCGCATCAAATCCATCGGACTGACCGAAAATATTCTTCAACGGGCCGGCGCCCAACAAATCAGAGCTCAACGCCTTATTAATTCCGATGTTTTTAACGTCGATCTTGTCGACCATCTCACCATCAGTTTTCGGAATCTTAGAATCCGGAATATCGGATTCCTCATCACCAAACTTGCCTTCCTCTCCGCCAGCCTTTTTACCTGTTGTATCTTCCTCAGGCACTTCGACTTCTTCTTCCTCGATCGGATCTTTCACATCATCGACCATGAATTTCGCAAAACGGTCGAAGTTCATGATGTTTTCAAGATCCGCATTCGGATTGTAATAAAGGCTTGCGTAGATCAAAAACGCGACATGAATGATCATCGAAAAGGCAAGACTGGTTACCAGCGGCCCTTCCAACGATCCCACGCCGAATACAACAGCGCCAGCAACCGGCTCTGTCACCTGGAAGTAGAAACTAGTTCCGTTGGCCTCGATCAAGCCCCAGTCATCACGCTTTAGATCGATTTCATAAATGTCTGCCGAATGCTTCTTGGCAGCATTGCTCGAAATCAGCGTTTTCAGATCCTGTTCTTTACCGCCAACCGTTACTCGCCCCGATAAGGTGCTCGTAAAGCGCAGCTTGTATCCCGAATCCGTCCGCTCAAACATCGGAAAGTCGGATGACATACCAGAATCCATAATAGTGAACACATTTGTATCACTATCACCGACGGTGATCACCGTTTCGTTCTTTTCACCGAACGATTTTTCCTGAAATACTACCCCGTTCCATATCAGGGCGACGCGCAGACTATGGCTATTCGACTTCACCAGGTGACTCCATTTTCAATTATGATTCAGGTACTTTACGTACGACCTCTGCTTATTAGCTAAGCGTCAAAGGTCCGGACTCTATACTTAATGAACTGCTCACTCAACCAACACTATGTAAGTTGACCTTAGTTCCCGCTCAATATTTCTGTGCTGCGAAACAACTTCGCAACATAAAAAAAGACAGCGCACGATACGTTCGACGTTGGTCAACGTCAAGCATACTGGAGTATTTCAAAACACGTTCTATTCAACGACGAAATTTGCCTATCACTCCAGCTCGTTCTAAGCTGCAATAACGAGCTCTTTACGAGCCGCCGTTTCTTCAAGGGGTGATGCAACCCCCATATTGTCATTAGACATGCTGACGGGTATAAAGTTCCATGAATCTTTTAAATATTTTACATTTCACAAATTCGCGCGCCACTTCGCTTGTTTTCTTACTCGCGCTAGGTGCAATTTTCGCAAGTGTTCCCCAGACCGGATTGACGCAATCAAAGCCAGAAAACACGGAATCCGACCCGGACATCAAAACTGATAATGCCGGCACCACCCAGGTTCCCGGCGCGAAAACCTTCGATAATGTAACCATTGAGCGCATTCGCCCCGAAAATCTGCCCGAAGCATCCCCGAAAATGCCGCCAGCCGTTGTTTATCAAAAAAATCAACGCTTGCCCGGGATCATTTCGCAAAAAGAGCTACAAGAAACCGGCAAAAACGTAGCCAACGCGGTCGTTCAAATCATCTCGATTCACATGCCGCCGCAGCCCTACCGCCAAACGCCGATGATTCACCGCGGCCACGCCGTCTGGTTCTCCGTCGATGACAACCGCCCCCCGGTTCTTATCTCCACCCTCGACTGGCTGGCCGATGCCCAGACCATCTACATTCTCCCGGCCGATATCGGCAACGAATTTTCCGCACGCGATCCAAACTCCAGCAAGGGCGCCTTTCGCTCACTCGATTCCATGACTGTGCAAGCTTTTGACTCGAAAATTATCGATCGTCACCAGGACCAACTCATCGAAGTTCGCCGTGTTCAGCCCACCACGCACCAAAACCTCGTACAACTCAAACCCGTTCAGCCCGAAAAGCTCATAACGCCCACCCGCGGGCTCACCATCGTCAACACCGACAGCGCACTCCCGCTTCAGGTTTACGGATACAGCCCGTTCATCGCGCACTCGCTTGTTCAAACCACCTTGATTCTTGAAGAGCCCGACGACGACTACCTCACCTTCTATATGCAAACCACGTTTCCCGGCATTCTTGGCGCCCCCATCGTCGGCCCAAACGGCGAGGTTATTGCACTCAATGCACTCGCGTATCCGGGAAAACCACAAATTTCCCTTGCTGTACCTTCGGCTGCGCTCAAAACGTATGTTTTCGGACTAAAATAACGTCATGATCCACGAAGTACTTCAGTCCCTGGTCGCGCAAGCACTCGGTCTACACGATACCGATTATCGCCCTGAAAACGCCGGGATTCTCGCAGCATGGAGCGGTGGACTCGACTCCACCGTTATGCTCCACATCCTTCAAACACTCGCCAAAAATCACGGTTTCGAGCTTTTTGCTGCTCACCTGGACCACAATTTACGTCCATGCTCGGCCTCCGACGCTGCCTGGTGCCGCCGCGAAGCCGCTCGTTTAGGCATCGGCATCCACATCGAACAGCTTTTCATCCGCCCCGGCAGCTCCACCCAGAATCAAGCGCGCGCACAGCGTTACGCCTCGCTATTCAACACCGCCAATACGCTCAACCTCCCACTACTCGCCACCGCACACCATGCCGACGATGCCATCGAAACTGCGCTCATTAACTTCGCACGCGGCACAAGCCTGAAAGGTTTCACCGCACTTGCAGCCGACGATTCGCCAACCCAAACTCCCACAAACCCATCCAACCCATCAACCCCTCAAAAAGCCCGCCTGATTCGCCCACTGCTCCATTGCAGCCGAGCACAACTCGAACAATATGCAGCACATTATAAGCTTTCCTGGCGATCAGATCCGTCCAATGAGTTCGATCACTATGAGAGAAATCGGATCCGACATCATGTTATCCCCGAACTCACGCGCAATCCTCACGATATTGCCCAACTCCAAATGAGCCTCGAACATCTTCGCGAAGATTCCACTGCGCTCGATCAAGTCGCCAACGCCCTTTACATCCAATCACGTCGGCCACACCCAAATTTGCAAGCCATTGCACTCGACCGCCACACACTCGCGTCAGCTCCTTCCGCCATTATCACACGCGTTCTAACGCTCGCTCACGTCGGCTGGAATCGCGCCACACTCACAACAGCCTTAAATCTGCTAAACCACAAATCCCACGACCGAATCAGCCTGACCGGTGCAACCGCAACATTTCGCCCCGACTGCATTCTCATCGAACCCACAACAGGACGCGGAGCACGTGAGCTCGACCACCGAACAGCACCTGCTGCTCGCTTGGACGCAAACACATCCGGCGAAATCGCCTGGTTCGATACCAAAATCACCTGGCAGCGACGCGCTTACCATCAAGAAGAACTCTGTTTTGATTCAAAGAAAACCGTCTATTTCGACGCCGAACTTTTACCGCCCACTCTTTTTATCCGAGGCCCCCGCGGAAACGAACGGATCGATGTCCAGCCACCCACCAACCGAAAGCGTCTCAAAGATCTCTGGGCCGAACACCAAATCCCGGCCGATATCCGCTGGCGATGGCCTGTTCTGATTTCAGAAGATTCAGACCATACCCAGGAAGTCCTGTGGCTTTGCAAACTTCGGCGCACCCACAAATATGAGATTAGCAACCAAACTCGCACGATCCTTATTATAGCATGTGTTCCAAATCCGCAGTTTTCAAAAGAGTTCACACCCACAGTGTAATATTTTGAGCTGATTGGAAATATACCCCCTCCCGCATTGCTTACTTTATCACTACGAAGCACCCGTAGTACTCAGCCGTCTTGAAAAAGAATAA
>JBEBSM010000132.1:0-9229 GCA_040394315.1 Lujinxingia vulgaris | reverse complement strand
ATACGTCGTCGAACGACTTTCATCGGGAAGCGTCGTAAAACCAATCTGATTGTTGATCACGATATGAATCGTTCCACCAACATCAAAACCTTTCACGCGCGCCAGGTTCAACGATTCAACCACAATGCCCTGACCCGCAAATGCTGCATCACCGTGCAACAATAACGGAAGCAAACGCTGCGGCGCATCGTCCGTGCCCATCCGATCTTGTTTCGCACGACTACGTCCCAAAACCACCGGATTTACAAACTCCAGATGACTCGGGTTAAAGCACAGCGACAGATGAATCTCATCGCCACTTTCCGTGTTATATTCGCTCGAATAACCCATGTGATACTTGACGTCGCTGCTTCCAAAAAACGCTTCCGGCGTCGGATTTTTCTCGAATTCCGAGAACATCGCTTCCGCCGATTTGTGCATAATATTGTGCAACACGTTCAAACGACCACGGTGCGCCATGCCGATAACAACTTCTTTCACGCCGTGCTTGCCGCCTTCTTCCAGCATCATATCGATCATCGGAATCAGCGTATCGCCACCCGTGATCGAAAAACGCTTCGCACCAACGTATTTACGATGCAAAAACGACTCGAATGCATCCGCATCCATCAGTCGATTCAAGATCTGCATCTCGTCTTTCGTGCTGTCGATCTCAGCATAATCATGACGCTCGATCTGCTCACGAAGCCACATCCGGCGCTTCGCATTTCGCAAATCCTGATACTCAACACCAATCGAGCCGCAATACAGCTCACGCAGACGATCCACAATCTGTCCGACCGTGACGTCCGTCGCGCCAAACAACGGCTCATAACGAACAATCGCCTTGAGATCTGCCGCCGTAAAACCATACGTCGCCGGATCTAAATCCGGTGGCGCACCCGGCGTTCGAGGAAATCCAAGCGGATCGATCTTTGCAACCAGATGACCATGCAGGCGATACGCACGTACAATAGCCTCAACCCGAGCAGCAAATCCTTCCGTGCGGCCCGGCGCCAGCACAGTAATCCCCTCAACTTTATCAACATACGCAGCACTATCGACTGCTGCAGCACCGGCCACAATCGCCGGCTCAAAAATGCTGCGCGCACGAAAACCAGGATGCTGACCGGCGCCATTTGACCCCGAATCGTCTGCACCAAAATATTCGTCGAAAACCGGCTTCCAGCTCGGATCAACCGCACTCGGATCTGCGAGATACTCTCGATACAAGTCTTCGATAAAATGAAGATTCTCCCCACTCAAGGCTGTTTGGGGTGATGATTCTTCGGAGGACAATGAGTTTTGAACAGATAAATTCTTCACGGTCTTTTTTGACTTCGATAAGGTGAGATGCGTACTGCAAGCGAAACCATCACCTGCAGTACGCATCACCAGACAAATAATTTCAATGAAACAGAAAATGAGTCAATCCGACACCTGAATCCTACAAATCGTGCTAACGTTCGTCGCTAACGTTAACCCTCTGCGTGCAAACGACGCAGAACCATGTGCAGAATTCCGCCGTTTCGGTAGTAATCCACCTCAACCGGTGTGTCGATACGACAAATCGTCTCAAACGTCTTCGACGAACTGCCGTCCGCGCTCGTTGCCTTTACGGTAACGCGCTCACCCGGCTCAATGTTATCGTGCAATGCAATATCAAAGATTTCCTGACCATTGAGTCCCAGACTCTCATGCGAGTCACCTTCAAGGAACTGCAATGGAAGCACGCCCATTCCAATCAAGTTAGAACGATGGATTCGCTCGTAGCTCTGAGCAATGACAGCGCGCGCACCAAGCAAATAAGTTCCCTTGGCTGCCCAGTCACGGCTCGAACCCATGCCATAATCTTTGCCGGCAAGAATCACGAGAGGAATCTTGTTTTTCTGATACTTTACAGCAGCATCGTACACCGAAACCACATCGCCTGGAGCCGGATCAACATCCGCCTCATACGTCAACCATGGGAACGGCCCAGCCGGCGTTTCTGCAGGTCCAAAATACGTTGTCCAACCACCCTCCGTTCCCGGAGCGATCTGGTTACGAATACGAATGTTCGCAAACGTTCCACGCGTCATCACCTGATCGTTTCCGCGGCGAGATCCGTAGCTGTTGAACATCATGCGACTGATCCCGCGTGCCGTCAGATACTTCCCGGCCGGGCTGTCCAGCGCAATCGATCCGGCAGGACTGATATGGTCGGTCGTAATCGAATCGCCCAGCTTGCACAGTGCGCGCGCGCCTTTGATCGACTCGATCGGCTGAACTTCAGCCGGCATGTCCACAAAAAACGGCGGTTCCTGAACGTACGTCGACTCGGCATCCCAGTCATAAACACGACCTTCCGGCGTCGACAAAGCCTGCCACGCCGGCGGACCATCAAACACGTTGGCGTATTCTTTAATGAACTGCTCACGCGTTACGCTCGATGCCACAACCGACGCAATTTCGTCGTTCGACGGCCAGATATCCTTCAAATAGACATCCTGACCATCTTTTCCCTTACCAATCGGTTCATTATACAGATCGATATTCACCGTTCCAGCCAGTGCATACGCCACAACAAGCGGCGGACTCGCCAGATAGTTCGCACGCGTGTGCGGATTGATCCGACCTTCAAAGTTTCGGTTACCCGAAAGCACCGACGCTGCAACCAGATCGTTTTTCGTAATCGCCTCGGCAATCGGCTCAGACAACGGTCCCGAGTTACCGATACACGTCGTGCAACCATAACCGACCGTATAAAAACCAACCGCTTCCAGAGCTTCGGTCAATCCAGCCTTCTCATAATACTCGGTCACAACACGCGATCCCGGCGCAAGCGACGTCTTTACCCAGGGCTTCGACTGCAACCCAAGTGCATGCGCTTTTTGAGCCAGCAAACCGGCAGCAATCATTACGCTCGGGTTCGACGTATTCGTGCAAGATGTAATGGCCGCAATCACAACATCGCCATCCTCAAGCTCGAACTCATGTCCGTTGAACTCAACATCAGCAGGCGTGCTTGGCTCAGTCTTACCGAACATCTCAACGACGTCCTTGTTCCACTGACCTTTCATCCCGCTCAACAAAATCCGGTCCTGCGGACGCGTCGGTCCAGCCAACGACGGCTCAACATCACCCAGATCAAGCTCAAGCATTTCCGAGTATTCGATTTCGTGCGCATCATCACGCCACAAGCCGTTCAGCTTGCAATACTTCTCAACGCGCTCAAGCGTTTCGTCGTCACGACCCGTCAGCTTCAGATAATCAATCGTCTTATCGTCAACCGGGAAGAATCCAATCGTTGCACCGTACTCAGGCGACATATTACTGATCGTCGCACGATCAGAAAGCGCAAGATTCGCAAGACCCGAGCCGTAAAACTCAACAAACTTGCTAACAACACCGTGCTTACGAAGCATCTGCGTAACCACCAACACAAGGTCGGTTGCCGTCGCGCCTTCACGAAGTTTTCCCGTCAACTTAAAGCCAACGACCTTCGGAATCAGCATGTAAATCGGCTGCCCCAGCATGCACGCTTCGGCTTCAATCCCGCCAACGCCCCAACCAACAACACCAAGGCCGTTGATCATCGTCATGTGCGAGTCCGTTCCAACCAAAGAATCCGGGAAAGCAACCTTTTTGCCATCACGCTTCTCGGTCAATACACCGCCAGCCAGATACTCAAGGTTCACCTGGTGAACAATACCCGTCTCCGGCGGAACAACTGCGAAATTATCAAACGCTTCCTGGCCCCATTTCAAAAAGCCATAACGCTCAAGGTTACGCTCAAAGTCACGCTCCGAGTTAATCGCAATCGCGCCGCGACTACCGTACGCATCCACCTGAACCGAGTGATCAATTACCAGATCTACACGCGTCAGCGGGTTTACCTTGTTCACATCACCGCCCAGACGCTCCATCGCGCTGCGCAATGCCGCAAGGTCAACAACCGCCGGAACACCCGTAAAGTCCTGCAACAATACACGACCCGGATTGAAAGCAATTTCCTGCTCGCCGACGTCTTTCGCATTGTAGTTCGCAAGCGCTTTCACATGCTCTTCGGTCACAACACGACCATCAAAGTTACGAAGGCACGACTCCAACAAAACCTTGATCGAATACGGAAGACGACTCACCGGACCGACGCCTGCCTCTTCAAGAGCCGCAAGTCGGTACATCGTGTACTCTCCACCTGAGGTCTTAAAGGTTGTTTCTGAACCAAATGGATTCTTTTTCGTCATGCTTATTTCTCCTTTGGACATGCTGTTATTCAATAAATTCTCAATCCCGTACCAGCTTCAATAGCATTATAGGATGCCTTTGAGCATAATGGAAATTGATATAAGCTATGATTCCAATCAATAATTTCTATAACACTTGCCACACACGTTTCTGACCACAATCCTTCACTTTTCGGAACGAATTTATGGACATCACACTTCTCCGAACATTCATCGTACTCGCTGAAGAAGGCCACATGACCCGCACCGCCGCCCGTCTTCACCTCACACAACCCGCCATCAGCACCCAACTAGCAAAACTCGAAGAAGACCTCGGCCAACACCTGTTCGACCGCACCCCCAAAGGCATGGTTTTAACCAACGCCGGCCAGACCCTCTTACCCTACGCCCTCGAAATCATCTCTCGCCTCACCGACGCACGCAGTGCCCTCGAACAGCTCGCGGGCCTGCACGCCGGCTCACTTTCCATCGGCGGCGGCGCAACCGCCACAACCTACCTGTTACCGCCCCTCATCGGCAAGTTTCATGAGAAAAATCCCGCAATTCGTTTCTTTGTCCGCGAACAACCCAGCCAAAACGTCGTCGATGACGTCTTCTTAGGCAAACTTGACCTGGGAATCGTCACCCTCCCCATTCGTCCGCCCACAGGTGTAAGCACGCTTTCGGGAAAGCTAGAAATTGAACACTGGGTCGAAGACGAACTACGCCTGCTCGTACCCAAAAACCATCCCCTCACAGATCACCATCAGGTAACCTGGAAAGAACTCAACGGAATGTCCCTGGTTTTATTTGAGGCCGGATCAACCGTTCGCTCACTCATCGACGAACACATCGCCAAAGCACGCGTTTCAGTCGACATCGTTATGGAACTTCGATCCATCGAATCGATCAAACAAATGGTCGCTCAGGGCATCGGCGCAGCGTTCGTCAGCCAATACGCCCTCCAAAACCCCGAACAAGCCATCCGTTGCACAGATCCACCGCTTCGCCGACAACTCGCTTTTATCTACCGCAGCGATCGCACGCAAAGCGTTGCAGCGCGCGCATTTCTCGACGAAATGCGCAACGCCGCCGCTACAATCTCACATCAGTTCGACGGAGTTTCCTCGGTCGCTTCAGAAGAATCTTCTTCCTGAGCAGCCTGCTCCAAAATCCGGAACTCCACCCGACGGTTTTTCGCCATCGCAGCCTTTGTTTTCGACGTATCAATCGGCTCATCTGGCCCATAACCGCGCGCAACCAGACGATCTGCACTGATCCCACGCTTCGTAACCAGGTAATTCATCACCGATTCAGCACGTTCCTGCGACAACTTGCGATTCAAATCCGCCTTGCCCGTATGATCGGTATGACCCGCGATCTCAACCTTCGTAATATCCGGATTTGTGCGCAACACCAACGCAACCTCATCAAGCAATTCAAACGACTGCTCGAGAACTTCCGCCTTACCGGTATCAAAGAAAACCTTATCTACGATCCGAATTTCAGCCTTCTCACGCACAACTTTTTGCTCAGGCGCCGGGCAACCCTTGTACTTCGCAAGCCCAGGCTCATTTGGACATTCGTCCTCCGAATCCGGAATCCCGTCATTGTCGTTATCCAACTCCGGACAACCGTCCTCGTCCTGAAAACCGTCCATGTCTTCCGCTTCATTTGGACATTTATCGTCGACATCCGAAATCCCATCGCCGTCACTATCAAGCAACGGACAACCCTCCTCATCGACCAGCCCTTCATAGCCTTCCGGAACCTCACAACCTGGCTCTTCTTCGACGATTTCTTCCTCAACCGGGCAGCCATCCTCATCCAAAACGCCCTCGAAATCCGCAGGCACATCCGGACACAACGGCTCAACTTCTTCCACCGGCTCGTCCATCGGCAACGTGTACATCAAACCCACGATCGCCCGAAAATCCGGCGTTCCATACCCGCCAATCAAACCACCACCAGCACCGGCCGTGATCGTAAATCCATCAGCCGTGCTAATTTTCGCGCCCATCATCAGTTCCAACGGACTTGCCGCAGCATTCTCAAAAAATGCATCGAACTGACTGCCACCGAACACTTCCGCGCCCAACGACAAAACATTCTCCACAACTTCGACTTCAGCGCCCGCACCATACACAAGCTGCGCACCCAGATCCGCATCATGAACTCGCCGATCATCCAACCAACGCGCACCCACGTTCGCCATCAACTTCGTCGTACCAATCGGTGTCGAAAAACGCGTATCCACCAGCAATCGCGGTGTAACCGTCACGCTTCCAGCCCCAACAAACGCCTTGCTATCACCCGTCGGAACGCCAACTTCCACGCCCAATCCAAGCCCAACCGGCCCCGTCATACTCGACAAAAACCCGTATTTAGCCCGGAAATTCAGGTCCCCAACCGTCGCCCCACGAATATCCTCACCTTCAAATCGTCCGTCATTCACCAGATAAATCGGCAACGCCAGATCCAGCTGTAAACGATCAAACAACCCAAAACCCACCAGCACATGCGCCGCCAACTGCTGGTCAACAATCGCCTTACTCGTGTCACCAAACTTCAAAACCAGCGGCTGACTCGCGTAATCCACCAGCAAACCACCCGTCACCTGCAAATGCTCCAGCGAATCGGCGCCCTCCAACATAAATATATTATGCGGCCCCACAGCCGGCCGAAAAACGCGCGCATCATACTCATTCGCCTGCGCAAAAACGCTGCCCTGGCTCAACCCCATCACCGCAAGAGCCGCCAAAAACCCCGCGCTCTTACCCCAAGTACTCAATCGCGTCATAATTCTACTCCAATTACTTCATCAAAATCACCAAAACAAACTTCACATCATTACATACCCGCCGCTATAGCAAGTTTTTCCCACAAATGCACCACAACTCCACGCCCCCAAAAAACGTCCCCAAAAATCCCCAAACCCCGCACCACCACACACCCGCTCCCATCTCTGAGACGGTCACCAACCCCCACATTCCCTCACACACACCCCACCTTTTCACCTTTCCCTATTTTTGCTTTTCTTCGCGCCCCTTCGCCCCCCGCCCTTCTACACAATTCCCCAACCCCCAAATCGCCCACCACCCCCAACCCAACACCTCCGGCGAGGGATAAATCGAGGAACGCGAAATCATCGCGACGACGGCGACCTTTTGGTTGGTAAAGACGCTTTGTTGACGGGATCGTCGATTTAGACCCGCCGCTACCCCCCCAACGCCCCCACCTTCATTTCAAGACTTGCCAAATCCACCCCATACAACATCGCCCGCTGAATATTATCCAACCGCTCAACCTCCCCCGCCTTCAACCCCGAATAACGCACCGAATGCTCCAAAAAACGTATCTGAAAACGCTCCACCAAAATCCGCACCGCCGCCTGCACACGCTCCACATCCACATCATAAAACCGCACCAACGCCTCCGCCGGCGTCACCAACCGCCAGTGCAAGCGCTCGACCAGCCAATGAATCGACGCCGCCAACGTATTACCCGTCAACATCACATCAAAACGCTCATGCCGCGTCCGCGCCCACAACGACTGTGCAGATTCCAACAACGGATAACTCCGCTCATGCTGCCCAAGCTCACGCATCAAAATATGCAGCGCATTCGGAAAATTCGTCGGCGTCAGCTCCGTTTCCCCTTTCCTTCCCTGTTCGTGCTCCTCATAAACCACATCGATCCGCGCCCGCAGTTTCCGATTGATCGCCGCCGCCCGATCCCGCAATTCCTGCTCACCCGCAAGCTCCCCCAGCAAACGACTGCGCAACAACTCATCCACCGTCGGCGTTTTATGAATCACCATCGCCTGCGCAACACTCTTCAACGCCCGCTCCAGCTCGCCAAGAATATCAAGCGAATTCATCCACTTACCTTCCTTCTCGTACAAACTCGCCAGCGCATTCAAAATCCACGGATTCCCCACATCTTGCTCAAGCGCGCCAAGCATCATCTCATGCGCCATCTCCGTATTTCCCACCCGCTGCATGACTTCCGCCGCGCTGCGCATAAACTCCGCCCGCTCACGCCCATCACGCGCAGCATGAATCGCCTCAAAAAAACTCAGCGCCGCACGCCACGGATTACGCTTCACCTCACAATGCCCAAGCGCATACGAAATATACGGCTCCTGCGGCGACCGCGCGTACGCCTCCACCAACGCCTCACTCGCCCGCACAAAATCCTTGTCGATCAGATACAAGATCCCAAGATACCGCTGGCAATACGTGCGCGTCTCCGGCTCTTCCGCACTCGATTGCAACCGCTGCAAATAACCAATCGCACCCGAAACATCACCGGACGCAACCATCACCTCAATGCGCTCACGCAGCCACAACGAAGCCTCAATTACATTGGGAACATAATTCAGAATTTCACTCGACATAATGCACCATAACCTGACGGCCAACGCATCCACGGCATTGTTGGCAAGTTAATGAATTCGATCCTTTACTACAGTTCATCTTGTGCAATCCTCGATAACTGTGGTTTATTTCCCACGACTGTGCAAGTATTCAGTTATCTACCACCTGGCCTACGCAATCTGAGCTGCTAAATTCCAGCGCCTGGGCCCGCACAATGAGCTTTCGAAAGGTTTATGCTTACGCATCTGATCATACGAAATTTCGCAATTATCGAACATCTCGAAATCCCTTTTTACGACGGATTCACCGTACTTACCGGTGAAACCGGCGCGGGTAAGTCGATCATCATCGACGCACTCAACCTGATCTTAGGCGGCCGCGCATCGGTCGACGTGATCCGCACCGACGAGCTCGAAGCCGTCGTCGAAGCCATTTTCGAACCTCGCCAAAAAACCTGCAAAATGATCGCCGCCATGCTCGAAGAACAGGGCATCGAATCCTCCTCGCAGCTCATTATCCGTCGCATTGTAAACCGCAACGGACGCAACAAAATCTTCATCAACGGCAGTCCCACCACCGCCGCTAACCTCTCCAAAATCACGCAGGGACTCGTCGACATCAGCGGCCAGCACGAGCACTACAGCCTGCTCAAAGCCGACGAAC
>JBEBSM010000131.1:0-9262 GCA_040394315.1 Lujinxingia vulgaris | reverse complement strand
GAAACGTGTTCGTAAGTAATCGTGATTTTTATAGTACAGGTCAGACACGGGCTGATAAGAGCTTTTCGGTCGTGTTTGATTGAAATTGAATAACGGAAGAGGATTAAATGATTCGGATGAAAAAATTGAGTGCGGCAGCGGTGGTTATGAGCGCTGGATTTGCGCTGCTGGCCGGTTGTGGCGGTGGTGATAACTTCGATGCCAAGGATGTACCAGGGCTTTCGATCGAGGGTTGGACGGGTAATACCTATCAGCTGAATATTGACCGTGCGTCGGTTCAAAACGTTCAGCAATCGAATAGCTTGTTGATTTTACGAAGCAGTGACAAGGCGCCGCTCAAGGTAACGAAGATTGCGTGGATTGCGCGTCCCGAACGATTGGCGGTTTTGGGATCGTCGGATAATACTTTGGATAAGGACGGCAAGCAGATTGCATGTACTGCGGCTGACGAAGCGGATAGTTGCAGCAAATTTCCGGGCTCGATTTGTCTGGCAGTAAACGATGCGCATTGCCGAACGACGGATCTGCCAGCAACGCCGATCGAGATTCCGAGCGGGTTGCAGGAGCAGCTTCAGTTTGTGGTAAAAAAGGGCAGCGGTCAGCTAGATTGCCCGGCGCCTGGAGCGGACGTTCCGTCAGAATATAAAGACCGTTATTGCGGTGAGTTGTTGATCGAAACGAACGCTAAAAACACGTCTGGAATTGTAAAAGACGGCAATGTACGTCTGTATTTTCTGGTCGATGAGAAAAGCGGCGAGATGAATCTAACACCGCAATTCATTGAGTTTGCTAATGCAAAGCCGGGTGTTGCGCAGAGTGCTGAGTTTGTGGTGAAGAATACGGCAAATCAGCCGTTGAATATTCAGCAGATCACGATTTACCCGACCAATGGTATGTTGGCGATTTCGCCAGAAGCGCCCCTGGGTACGTCGACCGTCATTGCAGCCAATGACTCGCAGACCTACACGCTGACATTCACTCCGCCGGCCAGCGCCACGGAAGCGGAACTGAAGTTTGCCAGTGAAATTCAGTTTGAGAGCTCCTCGATCGGTAACTCAAGCCGTATGATCAAGGTAAACGTGACGACGGATAGTGGAAACACGCCGAATATTGACATTGATCCGCTCACGCTGTCGTTTGTCGATACAAATAGCCAGACGATTACACTTGAGAACTCTGGGAAAACGGTTGGTCAGATTCAAGGCGTGTCGATTCTCCCGGCGGCTGCACGTTCGCAGTATAAGGTCATGTATGAAGGTACGGATCTTCTTTTGGGTTTGCCAAATCCGCGACCGACATTGCCGAAGATGAACGGTGAAGTACCGTCGAAGATTGAGTTTGTGGTTGAGTTTATCCCGCCAACGGATCCGGAGGAGTCGACCCTGGCAACGCTGACGATTCGGCATAACGATCAGAACGCTGGCGGAAAAGCCGAGGTAAAGTTGCTGGGCAATAGTACGGATCTTGCACTTGGTCAGATGTTGCCAACGCAGTTCACGTTTGAGGCGGGTAAGGCCGGTCAAAAAGGCGAAATCGTTGTTTACAACATGGGAAGCGATCCGCTTGAGATCACCGCTTCAGATCTCGAATTGCCAGTTGGTGCCGCAGCGGATTTGTTCACGGTCTCCAATATGATTGGAACGATACCTGCCGGCGGGCTGATGAAGGGAACTGTGGCGTATTCTGACTCGACGGTTGTTCAGCGTCGCGCAACCCTGAAGCTGACCTCGAATACGGCCGGTGATCCGCAGGATATGTCGCTTGTACTGGTTGCTCAGCCACCAGCCGCGGCTGTAAAGCTTGCTCCTGTGATTACACCGTCGTTCATGAATAATGCGAAAGTCGGTGAGGTTACGACGTTTACGGTAAGTGATGCGTCGGGCACGGCGAATTTGGCGGGATCGAGCTGGCTGATGCTGGAACGACCGGCCGGCAGTACGGCATTTGTCTCCGGATCTGGTGCAACAACGACGTTTAAGGCGGATGTTGTGGGCAGCTATAAGGTCTCGGCTATTGTATCAAACAGTGAGCTAATCAATGCGCAGGCTGTGTTTGAGTTTAACGTAATCGAGTAATGCGCGGTCGATGCTGCCGGCCTTTAGCCGGTGGTTGCGTTGTGCTGCTCGATTGTGTGAACTTCAGGTGTTAGAGCTATCTTGACACTGCCGGTGTGGACACTTATAGTCCGCGCCGGATTTTGATTTAATCTAGCTATGTATTAATTGAACTTTTCCAAGCAAGACTATGAGCTCGATCGGTGCGTCGAATCCGTACATAACGGACAGAACCCACGAGCCACTTACGGAGTTAAAATGGCAGAAGCTTTTCAGAACGTTAACAATCTATTTCTTCCCGAGCGACTTGCGGAGCTTTCCACATTCCCAGAAATGTCGTCGGAGAAAATCGCGGTATCCCTTGAGAATCTCGAAGAACTTCTTGAGAAGCGTGAAGCCGTACTCGCTGAAGAACTCTCGGATGTAGAAACACAGTACCACTGGGTTAGCTTCGTTATTCGTTATCTCGGGTTTTGCTCGACGGTAGCCGAAGCACCTCCGCTCGATACGGATTCTGAGGATTACCGCCCGGATTTCACGCTGTTCGCAAACGCAGCGGATTTCCGTCGCGCAGTTCCTTTCCGTGCACAGCGTGACTTTTTCACGGGTGCTCTGGCAATTGTGCGCTCGCTTGCGTACGGCTCGTCCTTGGATGAGCTTGTAACCGAAGGCGGCAGCTACAATCCTGCGTATGACGTCGATCGTCATCTTCGCAACACGGGATTGACCTGGGGCGTTTTGACCAATGGTCGTGCATGGCGTTTGTTCCATCGTGACACGTCTGGTCTGATGAGCACGTACTTCGAGATGGATCTTATCAAGATTCTCGAAGACAAAGATATGGATGCTTTCAAGGTATTCTGGGCCGTATTCGGTCCGGAAGGTCTGGGCGGAACGGAAAGTGGTCAGCCGATCGCTTATCGTCTTCTGAACTGATTTCTCTGAATATCCAATGAGTCTTGGCTTCTCTGGTTTTAAGAAATAGAGCGGTTAGGAATCGTTGAAGAGTAAGAAAAACGCTCTGCGGGAAACCGCAGGGCGTTTTTTGTTTTGAAAATATTGTGTGGTGCGATCAGGTTGTGGGTTTAGGGGCGTAGAATGAGCAAGTGGGGGGAGGTTTAGATGAGGGGGATTTGGGTGTGTGTGGGGGGGGGATAAAGTGGGTGTGATCTGGCTTAGAATAAGGGGTGGCTCCCGTCTCTGAGAGGGGGGCGGACGGTCTGGAAAAAAAAATATTTTTGAATTGTTTCGTTATTACGGAAATATATTCTTGAACCCGACGTTATAGGTGCTTACTAGCTGTACATACGTGCACTTTGATGGGCACATTTTGCAATTTGGTTAAAGCTTTGACGCGGGTTGTTTGCGCGGAGTCGTACTGCTTTTTTCGGAAGTTAATCTCCTTTGGTTAGGGAGTTTCTGATGGCATATAAGCTTCGGGTACAACGTCCTGAGCGACTTTATCTGGTAACAACGCGTTGCGTGGGTGCTCAGCACTTGATGCGGCCGGATGCAGAGTGTCGCGAGATAATCCTGGCGTGTTTGAGTCGGTTTGTGGTGACGCACAAGATTGATGTCTACGGCTTTGTATTTATGAGCAATCATTTTCATTTGTTGTGCGGTGCGCCACATCTGAATTTGAGTGCATTTTTGCAGGATTTGAACAGCTCGATCGCCAGGCGGCTGAATACGCACCGGGGACGAGACGGCGTGTTTTTTGGCGAGCGATATTCGACGGTTGACGTGTTGGGCGGGGAGAAAGCGTTCGAAAAGCTTTTGTATATACTGATGAATCCGTGCGCTGCGGGGCTTGTTGCGAAACCTGGTGAGTATCCTGGGGTTTCGGCGTGTGAGTATTTATTGAGTGGCGAGAAAGTGCGCGGGCACTGGCTCGATCTCAAGCGATATCATCGAAATCGTAAAAGGAATCCGAATGTCCGAAAAGAAGACTATATTACGACGTATGAGTTTGCGTTGAAGCCGCTTCCACAGTGGCAGTCATTGAGTCAAAAGGAGCGGGCGAGGCGGCTAGCGTCGGCACTTGTGAAACGCGGTAGGAAGCTGAAAAAGCTGCGCAAGGCTGACGGCAAGAATTTCTATGTGGGGCCTGAAAAGTGTCTTCAGATAGATCCGTTGAGTGCGCCAGCAAAGCCGAAGAAATCGAGATATGCTGCGCGTGTGGGATCTGATTACGAAGCATTACGAGCGTATGATGAACAGCGACGTGCCGTAGTAGACGCGTATCGAAGAGCAAGAAAGTTGGATTGTCGTCCGGTACGAACGAAAACAGTTGCCGGGATTTGCTATCCGCCGGGGACTTTGCCGCCGGGGTGTCGGTGGTGTGTGCCGTACGAGGATAAGAAAATTTGTGGGGGGTGAGGGGAAGTATTTGAGTTCGGGGGCTGTAAATTCAGTAAAATTGCCTGAAATTTACAATATCTGGCACCGTCTCAGAGACGGGAGCCGGAATTCATCGGAGGAGATGACAATGATTATCGAGATCACCAGAGGTCATATTAGGCTTGAAATTGACCAGAAGACTGTAACCGTGCAGGGCGAAGCGCTATTAGCACGTTATGGCGAGCTAGATTTTGTGTTGTATTCGAGTTCGATTGGCTGCTGGGATGCGCCGTATGCCAGTGAAGTAATCGATGCAACGATGAAGCGACGGATTTTAGATGAAGTCGTTGCGGATTTTCAAAATCGAGGGATGAGAGTTGAGATCGAGTAACGAGTCGGTCGGTTATTGACGACGTGGGCGTGTGCTACTCCCGGGAAAGCGGTAGAAAATATAACGGCTCCCGTCTCAGAGACGGGAGCCGGGGCAGTAAACACGGGGAAGTGCTATTCTGGTTTTTCGGATTAATGAAAGGCTTGTTGAAGTGCGAGGGATGCTTTGGCAAGCGTTTCGTCGATCAGCTCGTCGGTGTGAGCGAGGCTGAGGAATCCGGCTTCGAATTGGCTGGGGGCCAGGTAGATTCCGGATGACAGCATGGTGTGGAAATAGCTGTTGAATTTGGGGATGTCGCAGGATTTGGTGTCGGTGTGGTTTTTGACTTCGGTGGGTGTGAAGTACAGTCCGAACATAGATCCGACGCGTTGTTGCGATAATGGGTAGCCGTGGGTGTCGATGAGTTTTTGGAAGCCGGTTTCGAGGCGTTGTCCGGTGGCTTCGAGTTGGGTGTAGCTCTCGGGTGTGAGGAGCTGCAGGGTTGTGAGCCCGGCGGTGACCGCGACCGGATTTCCGGACAGTGTGCCAGCCTGGTAGACGGGGCCGGTGGGGGCGATGTGGCGCATGAGATCTTCGCGGCCTCCGTAGGCTGCGAGAGGAAATCCGCCGCCGACGACTTTTCCGAAGGTGAAAAGATCGGGGGTGACGCCGAAGCGCTCGGCGGCGCCGCCGCGGGCGATGCGGAATCCGGTCATGACTTCGTCAAATATCAGGACGATGCCGTGTTTGGTGCAGACGTCGCGCAGATCTTTGAGGAAGTTGGGTTGTGGCTGGATGAGGCCTGTGTTGCCGCAGACGGGTTCTAAGATGATAGCGGCTATCTGCTCGGGGTTTGCGTCAATCAGTGCCTGGACGGCTGTGATGTCGTTGAAGGGTGCAATGAGCGTGTCCTGTGCGCAGCCTTTGGTGACGCCGGGTGAGTTGGGGAGGCCGAGGGTCAGGGCGCCGGAGCCGGCGGCGATGAGGAATTGGTCGGCGTGGCCATGGTAGCAGCCGTCAAATTTGATGAATTTGTCGCGGCCGGTGGCGCCGCGGGCAAGGCGGACGGCGGACATGGTGGCTTCGGTTCCGCTTGATACCATCCGGACCATTTCGAGGCCGGGGACGCGGGCGATCATTTCTTCAGCGAGCTGGACTTCGACTTCGGTGGGGGCGCCGAATGATGAGCCGCGTGCGATGGCTTCGGTTGCTTTCTGGACGACTTCTGGGTGGGCGTGGCCAAGGATGGCGGGACCCCAGCTGAGCATGTAGTCGATGTAGCGGTTGCCGTCGGCGTCGTGCAGGTACGCGCCTTTGGCGTTGGTGATGAAGGGCGGTGTTCCGCCGACGGATTTGAATGCGCGCACGGGCGAATTAACGCCGCCTGGGATTGCTTTTTCGGCGCGGCGGAGAAGTTCGACGCTATGGGGGAGTTGCGTGTTGGAAGTCATGAAAAACCTTTCAGGGATTGAGTACGGCCAGGTTATGGACGAATTTTTCGAGTGTGTCGATCCAGCGAGGGTGGACGTTGACGCAGGGGATCACGTCGTAGTCGGTGCCGCCGGCTTTCAAAAAGTCTTCGCGACCGCGGATGCCGAGTTCTTCGAGGGTTTCGAGGTTGTCGGCCACAAATGCGGGCGAGATGACGAGTAGTTTTTTGACACCTTTTTTGGGGAGCTCTTCGAACTGAACGTCGGTAAACGGTTTGAGCCAGGGATCTTTGCCGAGTCGTGATTGAAAACTGACGGAGTATTTTTCGCGTGGGATGCCGGCTTTTTTAGCGAATGCATGACTGGTTGCGAATACCTGCGAGCGGTAGCACATGCCGTGCATGGGGTTTGGTTTTTCGCAGCAGTCGGAGCTCTGCAGGCAGTAGCAGCCGGAGGCGTCGGCATTGCGTAAATGTCGCTCGGGAATGCCGTGGTAGCTGAAGAGAATGTGGTCGTAGTCTTTTTTGAGTTGTTCTTCTGCGGCTGCAACCAGGGACTCGATGTAGTCCGGGTCGTTGTAAAACGGCATTTGGAAGGTGAGCTTCATGTTGGGTGCAACTTCGGCGGCTTCTTCCTGGGCTTTTGCGACGGCGGTTTCAAAGCTTGATTGTGTGTAGTGCGGGTAGAGCGGAATTACGAGCGCTTCGGTTACGCCTTTGGCTTTGAGTTCTTCGATGGCGGCGCGTGTGGACGGGTTTCCGTAGCGCATGCCAACGACAACCGGCATGTCGACGCGTTCCGCAAGCAAATCGCGTTGTTTGTTGGTCGTAACAATGAGTGGCGAACCTTCTTCGGTCCAGACCAGCTTGTAGGCCGCGGCGGTTTCTTTGGGGCGGGTGGGAAGGATGAACAGGTTTAGAACGGCCTGTTGCTGAATTTTGGGTCCGTCGAGTACGCGAGAATCCGAGAGAAATTCGCGCAGGTATCGGCGAACGTCATCTACAGACGTCGAATCGGGGGAGCCAAGATTGATGAGCAAAACGCCTTTTTTGGTGGTCATAAATTATCAGATGTATGGTGCCCAAATTCGGGCATGTTTAAATAGTCAAATTTTAAAGGTGCGGTGCGATATCGCGTGCCCAATAGGTAATGATGAGGTCGGCGCCGGCGCGTTTCATGGACAAAAGCGTTTCGAGCGTCATTGCGCGCTCGTCGATCCAGCCTTTTTCGGCGGCGGCCTTGATCATCGAGTATTCACCGGAGACGTTGTAGCAGGCCACCGGTAGATCGAAGCGATCTTTTACGCGGTGGATGATGTCCAGGTAGGAAAGGGCTGGTTTTACCATCAGGATGTCGGCGCCTTCTTGGACGTCGAGTGCTGCTTCGATAAGGGCTTCGCGGGCGTTTGCGGAATCCATCTGGTAGGATTTTCGGTCGCCGGATTGAGGGCTTGAGTCGACGGCATCTCGGAAGGGGCCGTAGAATGATGATGCGTATTTTACGGCATAGCTCATCAGCGGAAGGTTGTTGAAGCCTTCGGCGTCGAGCGCGGTGCGCATGGCGTGGATCATGCCGTCGATCATGCCGGAGGGGGCAAGCATGTCGGCGCCGGCGCGGGCGTGTGAAAGTGCCTGGCGCTGAAGGTTGTGAAGCGTGTGATCGTTGTGGAGCGTGCCGTCTGGATTGAGAACGCCGCAGTGTCCGTGTGAAGTGTATTCGCAAAAACAGACATCGGTAATGATGTAGAAATCTGGATAGTTTTTGCGGATTTGGCGAATGGCGCGTTGGATGATTCCGTCTTGATCGTCAAATGCGTCCGAGCCGATTGCGTCTTTTGCGGCCGGGATTCCAAAGAGAATGACGCGTTTGATGTTGCGTTCGTTCAGTACGGAAAGTTCTTCGTCCAGGCGATCCAGGGAATGCTGGAAGATGCCGGGCATGGAGGGGATTTCGTGTTTGATGTCTTCGCCGTGCGCGATGAACAGCGGCATGATGAGATCGTCGGTGTGCAGGCGTGTTTCACGGACCATGTCGCGTAGCAAAGCGCTTGAGCGCAGGCGTCGCGGGCGTCGAATCAGATCAAAGGTTTCTTTCACGGCTAATCTTGGGGTTGAGCGGTTCGTTATCAGGATAAATCATCAGGATAAAGTTCGTGGACGCGAGCGGCGCGTTTCAGGCCGGCATCGATAAGAGCAGGAACGGCAATTCCGTCGCGATAATTTCCGGCAAAGAACAATCCGGGGTTTTCATCTTCGAGGTGCGTGAGGTGATCGAGAAACTTTGCGTAGCCAACATTGTATTGTGGAATGGCTTTTTCGTAGCGTGACACGTGTACAAAGGTTGGCAATCCGCGGGTTTTGAGCAGGCGATGCAGGTCGACGCGGGCGAGTTCGATGAGTGTTTCGTCGTCGTGCTCGAGCAGGTGTGGGCTGCGTGCGCCGCCGATGAACGTGGTGAGGTTGACGTGTCCTTCGGGAGCGCGGTCGGGGAACATCGAGGAGTTAAACATTGCGCCGAGGATGTGGAAGTTTTCGATGCGTGGGATGAGCATTCCAAGGCCATCGAGTGGGTGTTCGACGTCTTCGCGGCGAAAGCCAAGTGAAACCAGGGCGATAGGCGAGTAGTAAATTTCGTTTAAAATATCGAGGTCGAGGGCCTGTTGGATCGGGCCGTCCGTAAATCGGATGACGTCGATTTTGGCGAGCTGGTGGGCGGGCAATGCGAAGACAACGGCTTCGTGGGTGTGGACGGATTGGCGATTTTTTTTCTGGTAGGTGACCTGCCAGTTGCCGTCGCTAGCCTGTTCTACCTGGGTGACTTGTGCGCCGAGGATTAGATCATCGGAAATACGATCTTTGAGGGCGTTGATGAGCGTTTTCATGCCGCCGCGAAAGGACAAAAGCGTGTGTGGCGTGCGTTCCGGATCTTTGGGACCGAATCCTTTTCTGGCCATGCCGCGAAAGAGCGATCCGTGGTTGTTTTGCAAGTCGTGCAGGGCCGGGAACGCGTGTTTGGTGCTCAGCGCGCGTGGATCTCCGGCGTACGTTCCGGCTACAAAGGGATCGATT
>JBEBSM010000130.1:0-9277 GCA_040394315.1 Lujinxingia vulgaris | reverse complement strand
GGCTTGGTACAAAAGCGGTTGTAAGTTCAAGCACGGCGGCGGCAGCAAAGGTCGCCATCAAGATGCGTTTTCGGCCAAAACTATCGGACAACGCGCCCCAGCCCGGTGCCATCAAAAACTGGCCGAGCGCCTGGGTTGCGTAAAGCATGCCGACGTCAACCGGATTTCCGCCCAGACTCTCCGCCAGTGCTGGCAGGACAGGGATCGAGATCGCGAAGGCGGTGATGTTGAGTAATAATACAAAAAATAGCCGTAACAGCGGGCGGCGATTGGTGGTCATAACGTTTTCCGTCAAATCATCGGATATGGAGGCCGACAAAAACCGGCACACCGAACGCCGGTTTATCGGCGCGGTTGCTATCGCACGCGTAGACGCAAGTCGCAACCTTCGAGGGTGGCGCTGACTTGACATCGTGGCGTTCATAAGGGAATAATTTCCCCTATCGACACGCGTTTCTATTCGGTATTTAGAAAAACATCGTTAAGAAAGCGATGTTTTGTGGTCAGCGCGTTGTTTTTGTGATGTAGGTACTTTGTTGTTTGATGTTTTGTTTGTACTTTGATTGAAACTTGATAGATCAATGTGCAATGTCGGAAGTTTCCGGCAGCATCAATGTCTGGCGAGAAACCGGGTTTCTCGCTGTTCGTTCATCTCCATAACGGGGTCATAGACCTTGGACGTAGTCATAGCGGAAGCTATTGGAATCATTTTTTGCCTGGCAATGTCCGCATTCTTTTCGGGCTCGGAAACAGCGCTTACTTCGTTAACCAGAGCTCAGGCTCAACGACTGGTCGAAGAGGAGGGAGCAAAATCCCTGCAGCTCTGGCTGGACCGCCCGATTGTCGTTTTGAATGCGATGTTGATCGGTAATAATATCTTCAACATCACAGCATCAGCGCTCGCCACCGATTTAGCCAGCCGCCTGTTGGCCGGTACAAGTGCAGCGAGTTGGGCAATTCCCGTCGCGGTTGGTATCACGACGCTGTTATTGCTGACATTTGGGGAAATTACCCCGAAGACCATCGCGAAAAGCCATAATCAGCGCCTGGCAGGCCCGATCATGTGGCTGATGCGTGGACCTTACTATCTACTGTATCCGTTCTCACTGATTTTCATGGTTCTTGCGCGCGGATTGATGCGCATTACCGGGAAAGATTTTGATGAGCGTGGACCTTTTGTAACCGCAGAAGAAATTCAGTACATGATCGATCTGGGATCGCGCGAAGGCACGTTTTCCGAAGATCGTGAGCGATTGCTGCGCTCGGTGTTCGAATTTCCCGATACGATGGTTCGTGAAGTCATGGTTCCGCGCACCGATATGGAAGTGATCTCGGATAGCATGGACTTTGACCAGATTATTCAGATTTTGCTGCGCTGTGGTCATAGCCGTATTCCGGTTTACAGCGGAACGATCGACGATATTACCGGACTATTTTACTCCAAGGACGTTATCGGGCTACTCGCCAGCGGTGCGGACTTTGAGTTGAGCGAACATCTGCGTATTCCGTACTTCGTTCCAGAAAGTCGTCGAATTGCGGATTTGCTTGCGGATTTTCAGCGTCAACGAATTCACATGGCGATCGTCGTAGACGAATTCGGTGGAACGTCGGGACTCATCACGATTGAAGATATTATCGAGGAGTTTTTCGGTGATATTCAAGATGAGTATGACGTTGAGCCGTCGCAGTTGACGGTGATTGACGAGCACCGAGTTTGTGCGGACGCGCGAATTTCTATCTACGAGATCGAGGAGTACTTCGATGTCGAGCTTCCAGAGCATCCGGACTATGAGTCGCTCGGCGGGTTTTTACTCTCCCAGGCCGGTAACGTTCCCTCAGAAGGTGATGAGCTTCACTGGAATGGACTTGTGTTTCGCGTTGTTGAGGCGGATGTAAAACGCATCATTACCGTCGAAATTGAGAAGCGTAACGCAGAAGGAAATTTCGAAAGCGAGTCCGACGAACTAACGCTCTAATCGACTTCCTCAGTTTGAGCGTAAGACGCCCCGGCATTGCTCGCGATCATCAATTGTGTTGATGGTAGCGAATAAACGCCGGGCGACACCGTCTATATCGATTGAGGTCATCCGAATGTGGCCGTGTTGGGTCGAGTACGCATCCATCTTGTAGAACGCAGAATAAAGAGGAACTTATGTTGAATAACTGGCATCAATGGTTGACCGGTTGTGCAGGTATCGGTTTGGTATCGCTGATTGGTATCGGCAACGTGACTTCGCAAGGATTGCCATCCGCCGTGGTAGCAAAAGAAGGCGCTGCGCCGGCCAAAATCGTAAAGCCGACGGAAGCAAAAAAAACGGTGGCTGCCAAATCACAAGCCCAAGGTAAGGCTCCTCATGATTTGAGCGCTACCGAGGTCGCCGACCGTATTCAGGGGTTCTACAAAAAGACGCTCGATTTTCAGTCCTCTTTTAAACAAACCTACACCGATATTGCGGCCGGCGAGTCGAAATCGAGCTCCGGAAAAGTCTATTTTAAAAAGCCAGGCAAGATGCGCTGGGATTATAACCAGGCCAAAGACGCCACCAAGCGTGACAAGGTACTGGTAAGTGATGGCAGTACCTTCTGGATCTATGAGTTCGAGTTCCAGCAGGTATTCAAACAATGCCTGTCCGAGAGCCAGCTTCCGACCAGTCTACGGTTTTTGATGGGAGAGGGCGATTTGCTCGCTGATTTCAATGTGGAGCTGACCCCAAAATCGACGGCGAAACGACCCGAGCTGAAGTTGATTCCCAAAGAGCCGACTTCGCAGTACCGCGAGCTACGATTCATCATCGATCCGGACACGTTCCAGGTGATGCGAACCACGATTTTCGATCCCTATGGCAATACCAATCAGATCGAATTTACCAATACCAAGATCAATAAAAAGCTGCCTGATAGCGGATTTGACTTCAAAGTTCCGAAGGGCGCGCGTGTACTGAACCCTCAGAAGTCGTGCTGATGAAAGGCGATTCGCTCACTCCGGTGCCCCGCGTACTGTGTCATCCCGATGCAACCAAAAGCTGTGGTGCGTGTTGTGGCATGTATAATCACACCCAGGCGGGTTATGCGGAAACGTTCGCGCGGCTAAAAGGGCGAACGCAGGCGTACCAGGCAACGGCAAATATCAACGATTCTGCATCCTTGCGCGCGTTTCGCGAAGCCTGGGAGCCGGTTGGGCCGGAAGTGAAATTACTATCCGGTCTGCCGAGCTGCCCATTTCTGGGTTTCGTGGAGCCTGTAGACAGCGCAAGTTCACGTATGCCGCGTGTTGGATGTCTGGTGCATCCGCTGCAAAACGATGGCGTGGACGGGCGCGATTGCGGCGTCTACGACCGGGTAATCTGTGAAGATTATCTGTGCGCAGCGCACGATCTTTTGAGCGTTGATGAGCGTCGGCTGGTGCTTGAGTCCGTTCACGACAGTTATTTGTACGGCATAATCATTACAAATATGCGGCTCGTGAAGGAATTGCTAAAACAGGCGGCGAATATAACAGCCTCGTTTCCAACGGGTGCGGAGCTTCGCAAACCAGCGGTGGTTGCCGCTGCAAACGAGTTTTGTGAGTTGATGCGCGATTGGCCCTACGCCGCGCGTGATGGCGTTTTTGGGCCGATTGTTGCCGGTCAGGATTTAGAAACCAGTCAGCGAAAAGCGCCGTCCGATGAGCTGGGCGTGTCGGCAAGCCCGCTCGATGGAATTTTGACGTGCCTGGGGACGAGCGTTGGCTCTGTGGAAGAGCTTGAGGCTGCCCGAAAGCTTGTGCTTGAACGGGTTATGAAGTTCGCACAGGCGTTGTCGAATTAGTTTTTGCGATAACAGCCATGCGCCCTGCGTGCACCAGCCGTGATTGTGCTGTTGGTTGATACGTGTGGAAATCGATCAACTTTCACTCGGTATTGCCCCGGCCGCGCACCAATTCACGAATCTGCTTGAGTGAGTAGCTTTTGCCGTGGCCAATTCCAGGACAAAAGGCCGCTTCCGCGTCCCATGATGCGTCGGTTTCTACGATTTCCTCCCAAAAAGGGTAGGTTCGACATTGTTCGGGCTTAACGGAATGAACGGAGCAACGGTTGTTGAGCAGGAAGGGACAATGACTGTCTTCCGGGACTTCGAGAAGCCAGTGCTGTCCGTCAAATTCCAGACACATTTGTTGAATGTACTCGATGGTGACGGAGAGGGAATTGGCGATTTTTACCAGCTCCACAGGAGTCATCATAACGACGCCAGGACGTGAGCAACACTGGCCGCATTGGGTGCACTCAAAGCGGAATTGATTTGAAATGTCAGATTTCATCGTGGACTCGTAGGGCGGTAGCGCGGCGTGGGGCTTGTAGGATTGAATCTTTGTCGAAAAGCAGTTAGGTTTTGGCGACGATTACCTGAATAAATATGTCTTTTTAGTCAATTCGGGAACGTCCGTTAGATCGCTCGTCGTCTTGAGCCACTACCACTGGAAGTCATTGAAATCCAATTCGAACCACACTTTACGCAGCGGGCAGCGACTTACGCCACTGTTTATCCTGGCCTTTGGCCTGGCGGGATTGGGCGCGTATACCAGTTTTCAGAGCCTGACGGATGGTGAAAGTGCTTTGTATGCGGATGCGGAGTCTGTTTTACGCCCGCCAGCAATGGCAACGTCGATGTTGGATGCGCTGCCGGAGACGTTATCCAGGGAAGAGTCGCCGGACGGTATGGATCTTTATTATCGTGGAGACAATACACAGCGATTTGAGATTCAGATGCGCCAGCAAAACTCGTATTTGAATACAGGCGACGATATACGAACGATTGATACGGTTGTGAATCTGACGTGGGATGATCGGGTTAGTCGTTCAACCATTGCGGAACAACTGGTGATCGAACGAAGTTTTGGGCCGGCGCGGATCGAGATTATGGAGCTTGATGAGCCAGTCGCGAGTGATATTACGCATCAACTTGCGATTATGTTGTCCGATACGCACGCAAAAATTACGATGAGCGATCGGGGGCTGGTGAAGTCTAAGCAGTGGGTTTCGGAAACCAATGCGCAGACAGAGCAGACGCTACATCTGATCGAGGATGCGTTACGACTGGTTTATCCGCACTTTCTTCGTGAAGCCGTTCATGTCGGCGAAGAATGGACGTATTGGTTACGATCAACTGCCGAAGATGCTATTTCTGAGCATTTAGAAGCTGATGGAGCCATTGAAGTATCGAATCGCATCGAAGGAACGATCGACAGGAATCATCGCCGATACGTTGTAATCGCTCAAAAAATTACGGGCAGTCTGCGTGGTGTCTTTGATGGCGTAAACAATTATACGGTCGAAGGCAACGGGCGAGGGCTTGTACTTTTTGATGTTGAAGCCGGTACGCTTTTTAGCAGTCATATTGAGCTTGAACGTAAGCTCAGTTTGGACAGCGAGCAGACGGGCACGGAAGTTGGTAGGGCTCGTACGCAAACGAGTAGAATTGAGTTGTATCTGGTTCAACGAGACGACGATCAAGCTGTAATAGAATGAGGATTGGGTAATGATGAAGAATAAATTGAGTCAACGATCTATCAACGCGCCTATGGTTGCGTTTACGATATTGTTTTTTTGCGCCGTAGCTCTGGTCGCAGGATGTTCGGACGATTCGGACCGCGGATCGAATAATAAGAATAATAGCCAGCTTGAGGACGTAAATACGCCTGATGGTCAGGACTCTGGTGAGGGCTCAGACGCTGGTGGTGACGATACCCTGATTCAGCCTGAGGGTGGTCCGGGGGCTGTGTTGGATGTGAAGGCTGCGCATGATTTGCGCGCGCTGGGTCTGCAGGTGCGCACGGCCGATTCCAGACCGATATCCGTAGCGGCTGTTGATTCTTCGGTTTACAAAATTGAGTTTTCGTTTCGCAGCCAGACGATCTTCAGCAGCGTCTGGACGCACGATGCGACGTTGTTTGTACCGGTCAAGACGAACCCAAGTTTGAAGCCAGGTTCTTTTGTTATTGTTCAGCATGGAACGAGCAATGAAGTTGAAAAGGTAAGTTCGCCGGCGGAGTTTCGGGTGAATTACGCGGCGATGCTTACCGCAATTTATGGCATTCCGAGCCTCGTGGTAACGAATTTGCCGGGACCGCTGGATTTGAATCATGCGCCGGCAACGTGGAAGGGGAAGGGACATGCGTCTTGCTATGGCCCGGGTATTCCGGCGGAACGATATACAAGCTGCATGATGGATATCTTGCGGAAAACGGATGATGCGACGGCCGATCCGTTTCGTTATGTAGCGTTTGGATGGATGCGGGCCGTAACGGCGGCTGCGGAGTTGTCGAAGCGGCAATCTACCTATGCGTGGGAAAACGAAGAGCCGGTCGCATTTGACTTGAGTCGTGCGGTGATTTTGGCGGAAGGCGAACGTGCTGTATCGGCGCGAATGGCAGCGGCCGTGGACAAGCGGATTGATGGTGTATTCGGTGCAAGTGCTGACTTTGGTGCTCTGGATAAGCTGATTCCGCAAATCAAGGACTTGTGGCACAGCGATTATGGCTGGTTTGGTGATATTTCAGCGTTTGAAGCCTGGATTAAGACCGATGCTGGAAAAAAATGGCAGAATACCGTCGATCCGGTGCGGTGGTCTGAAATGATCGCTAAAAAAAGCTTTGTGAATGCTGCGGGCACCAACGATCCGAACTTTCCGCTCCAGGCCTATGAAGGCATGAAATCTGCGTTCGGTGCCGATACGAATCGTTATGTGGCGAGCAATTATGGGACTGGTTTTGGAACCCAGGTTTATTTGTTCAACTGGATGGCTTTCGTTGCACACGTGTATCTTGGTTACGACTGGTTGACGGTAAATACGGTCGTTACGCCGGATCGGGGAAACATGGCGATTGTTACCACGACGAGCGGGGCTGCGCAGGGGTTGGAGGCATCCATTTCTTATGTGCAACAACATCGTCAGGATGATGACACGGACTTTCGTGATACAAGCTGGAGTACAGACGGTCTTACGCTTGACGGCAATGCCTGGGTAGGAGATTTTGCTCCGATAGTTGAAAACGTCGCAGTCGTCAGTGAAGTTATTCAGCAGGAAATGGCGGCATCGATTCTGGATGAGCAGCCACAGGTTCCGGTTACCGGTACCTGGAGTTCACAAACGTTGTTGATCAATCCCTGATTGGGATGGCGCGGTCCAAAGTGGGGGGGCTTGTAATTCATCCCGGCGTGCGAAAACTTCGGTATCACTTTTTCGGTCACCTGCTGTAATGTTATGTAAGTGTATTTTTACGAAAGTTGTCGCACTCTGCAATGAATCGGACTATGCTGCGGCCTTATGAAAAGGCTGCTACGAAAGTTGCTCTGAAATTGGATTGGACACCGCCATGGAACATCAGCTTGTTGAACATCTGGTCAATAATGACTTTGTTTCGCGACAGGAAATGCAGCGAAGTATTTTGCGCGCATCGATGCGTAAATCGTCGGTAATTGAACAATTACTGGAGGATGAACATATTGATGAGTCCAAACTCGCCAGAGTAATGGCGGAGTATTACGGCTATGAATATCTTGATTCCGTGAATATCGACGCACAGCCGTACGCGCTGAAGCTGATTTCTGGAGAATTGGCGGAAAAGTATGGTGTTTTACCGTACAAGATCGATGCGGCACGCGAGCAGGTTACGCTCGCTGTTTACGATCCGAAAATTGCGACGGAAGTCGTTGAACTGTTGCGTGCAGCGACGGGTAAAGAGCCAGACATCGTAATTACTGCGCGGGCGCGATTGCAGCGTGAGATTTTCCGGCATTATCGCGGAACAAATGATGATGCGACTCCGCCGGCTGCGGTTATTGCGGCAGGGGCGAAACAGGCGGAAGTAAGTCTTGGCCGCCACATGTTGGATACGCGTGAGCTTTCTGCGATATCGCCGGAAATGCTGGAAGAGCGTTCGTCTCCGCCGCCCATACCGGATAGCGTGAAGCAACGCTCGAAGAGTAATTTTTTCGGGTTTAGTGACGAGGACCAGCAGCTTTCTGGCGTGCTTTCGCTGTCGCCAGCGGCAGGGAGTAGAAAGCGGACCTCAGGAGGAAGTGGCGAAGCGCGAATATTGAAAGATTTTCAAGATAGCGGTGGCCCGACGCGCGCGATTTCAGATGCAATAGGGTTTCAGTTTTCAAGCGACGCTGTCGACTTTGCAGGTGCTCTCGATGACTTCGATGCATCGTTGAAAGAGTCAGCGCTATCGGCTTTGGATTCTGGCGTTGGTGTGGGCAGTGACTTTGAGCAGCGCGCAGGAAACAGCTTTCAGTCGCATGCTAGCATTCGGCTGCCCATTGGAGAGAGCGAAACAGATTTTCGGGATGATCCGGTTCGGAAGGAAAAGTCGTCCGATAAGTTTGATTTGTTTGACGAGCCGAAGAAAGAAGAATCCGTTCTCACGCTGCAGCAAATCGTTGAGCAAAGTCATCAAAAGATCCGACGGCTGGAGCGTGAGGTCGAGCATCAGCGCGCCATATTGCAGACACTTGCCGATTTGCTTGTAGAAGCACGCGTGATCAGCAGAAAGCAGCTAAAAGATCGGCTCCAGGCTCTGCGCAAGGCTGAATAGCTTTTGGTTTTCAGGCCGTAGCGATTTCGGCTTGTTTTGAAGATCGGATTATTAAGATTCGATCGCTCGCCAGACTGCGCCTAGATGCGCGAGCAAGCTGGTGACCGAGAGCGCGGCCTGTCCTGTTGTATGTTGGGCCGCGTGGTCGCCTGCAGCACCATGTGCCCAGACTGCCAGACATACAGCCGTGAAGGGATCGTGGGCCGTGTGAAGGCGTGCTGCGATGAGGCCGGTCAGTGCATCGCCCATGCCGCCGGTCGCCATGCCCGGGTTGCCTGAACTATTCACAGCAAGGCGGCCATCGGGTGAGGCGATGATCGTGGTGGCGAGCTTTAGAACGACAATTGCACCGGTTTTGTTGGCGATTTGCTGCGCGTATTGAACGGGCGCAGCGAGCAGGTTGTCGATGGTAATATGGCAGAGTCTGGCCATCTCGCCGGGGTGAGGTGTGAGGACAACATTTGCGCGGGAGGCAAGTTTGCGCAGGTTTTCGTCATTATCGCCATCGGACAGGATGTTGAGCGCGTCGGCGTCGATGACGAGGTGTTGAATATCCTCACTTTCGAGCACAATTTGTAGTGCAGTGCGGGCACCGTCGTGTGTTTCCATGCCTGGGCCGATGGCAACAGTGTTTACGCCTTCTAAGAACCCGAGAAGACGGCTTTCACAGGCGCCGTCAAAGGTTTGCGCGAACATGGTAAC
>JBEBSM010000129.1:0-9282 GCA_040394315.1 Lujinxingia vulgaris | reverse complement strand
GGGGGCGGTGCGGGTTGGGGCTGAGAACACCGGGCTTTGAGCGCGTTCGATTTCGGGTGCGCTGCTCAGTGGGCTGGCATCGAGAAGGCTGGAGAGAGCGGCGATGGTGGCGGGGATCGACTGAAATCGCTTGTTGGGCGATTTGGCCCACATCATTTGAAGGATATCATCGAGATTTTCGGGCAGTCCGGCATCGGGCATGATGCTGGTGAGTGCGGTTGGTCTTTCGTGCAGGTGCTTGGCGATCGTTTCGGCATCGGTGGCGCCGACGAGCGGTGGTTTGCCGGAGATGAGTTCGAAACACAAGATGCTGAGGGTATAGAGTAGCGCTCGTGTGTCGATATGAGCGCTATTTGCGGCTGTTTCGGGAGCCAGGTATGCGGTGTAGCCGGCAAATTCGTTGCATTCGCTGGCGTTGAGGGGGCTGTCCACGAGTAGCGCTTCGGCCTGTAGCCATCCGCCGATCTGGACGTGACCTGTTTTTAGGTCGTAAACGTAGATTTGATCGGGGGTGAGCGCGCGGTGATACACTTTTTGGGAGGCGGCCCAGTCGATTACGCGACCAACATTACAGATCACTCTCAGCGCGGACTTCCAATCGATCTTTTTTTGCTCGCCGAGAATCTGGGTGAGAGATTTGCCGGCTGGAGCACTTTCGACGATGTACGGGCGTTCAAACTCGAGATCGATGGAGTGAACCGCGAGTATGGCGTTTGGAAGTGGCGTTCCGAGCTGCGTGATGACTTCGTGCAGACGATCGAGACGATGTGGCGATGGCTTGTGCTCGCTTTGAAAGATCGTAACACGAGCTTTTTGGGCGTTTGTTACGAGTCTGGCCGTATAGCGATCGATGATCCGATCGGTAAATTCACGTTGAGTGAGCGCAGCGATTTCGTTGAGCGTCGTTTTACTCAGATCACCGGGTGCCTGGGTGGTGCTGTCGACCAGGCGAGTTCCGTCGTGTGGACAGAAAACGCTGTTTTTCTGAAACCGAGAATTGCAGATTGGGCAAACTTTCACTTTATGTAACCTCGTTTCAAATCATCTCGGAAGAAACCGCCTACGCACAATCATGAAGTCTTGTGCGGTCGATCCATAGCACAGTTTGGTGTGGTGCGGGCCTGTCTTGTATTACAATGTTGCGAATAGTTGAACGAAAACGTCTGAAAAATGCTTCCATCATGCTTTTCACGAAATGCAGTCTACAGAAGGCATGGGTTGATGTTAAGCGTACATTTCAGCGGTTATTATAATGGTCTTGGTGCCTGGCGTTGAAGAGTGTTGATGATTTGCTGGTTACTCGTTTATAAGGGGTGCCCGGCGAATAGGAAAATCGCGTCGGAATTATGGTAAATCTAAGGAGTACTCTACCCATGAGTGATGAAGAGCAAACGGAGAGTGGACTTGTTCAACGACTGAGTCCAGCATTGAGTGGTAAACAACGTCGATATTTGCGCGGATTGGCGCATTCGTTAAAGCCGATCGTATTGGTCGGGCATAAGGGTTTGTCGCAAGGACTCATTGAAAGTCTTAGTTCGGCGCTGCTGACCCATGAGTTAGTAAAGGTAAAGGTTCACGAAGGCGAAGATATTGAAGATGTAGCAACCGGTCTGGCGCGTGGAGCGGATGCACAGTTGGCGCAGAAAATTGGCCATACGCTGTTGTTTTATCGTGCGCGTCCGAAAAAGCCGACGATTGTTTTACCGAAATAATGAATATATTTGGTTCACTGAGGGATCATTGATTCTTTTTTTAACCGCTGCCTGAGACCAGTATTATGATTATCGAAGTCAATCCGAACCATCCGCAACCTCGGCGTGTCGAACAAATCCTCGAAGTGTTGCGGAATGGCGGGCTGATAGCCTATCCAACAGACACGGTGTACGGAATTGGCTGTGATATTTTTAATCGAAAGGCAGTGGAACGCCTGCATCAGCTGGTGCGTGAGATCAAGCAAAAGCCGTCGCATTCGCCGCTGTCGTTTATATGTCGCGATCTGAGTAATATTTCGGAGTATGCGATCATTAGCGATTATACGTATCGAACGCTACGCCGGATGTTGCCGGGGCCTTATACATTTGTGTTGGAGGCGACCAAGCTGGTTCCCAAGGTGATGCTCAATAAGAGCAAAACCGTGGGGATCCGTGTTCCGGATTCGGCGATTCCGCTTGAGATTGTGCGTGCGCTCGGCAATCCGATAGCGACGACAAGTGCAACGCAATCTGATGGTGAGTTGATTGCCGATCCGTGGACGCTCAACGACTTATACGGACACGCCATCGATCTGGTGATCGATGGCGGGTATTTGTTTCCGGAGCCTTCTACGGTAATCGATTTCTCGGGTGATTATCCGCAGCTTATTCGCCAGGGTAAAGGCGAGTTGGGCGATCTGGAAGTCGTCGAGATGCTGTAGGTTTTTATTGGTTTCGTATTTCAACACCTAAAAGACAATCAGAGCGGAGTGACGAACGTCTCTAGATTGTTTTTTTCACGTGTATCGGATTGAAAAGTTCGTGCTTCGTCCATGGAGTGAAACTTTCCAACGCGGACGCGGAAGAACTTGCCTTGTCCGGGCACGTCGGCAGCGATGACGTGTGGTTCGAGGCCGAGTTTTTCCAGACGTAGCATTTCCTGGCGAGCGCGCTCGTAGCTCGGATAGGCTCCGATTTGCAGTGTGTAACGTGCGGCTACGGCGCTGTCGTCGGTTTCCGTGGCAGCGGCATTTACGGACAAAGTGGGGAGCTGCTTTTTGGCAGGTTCTGTGACCTGGGCGAGTGCTCCGGTGTCTGACGCTTTTTCAGTCGCGGCAGGTTCTGGCGCGACTTTTTGCGGCACGGGCGGAGCTTCAGCGACAACCGGAGCTGTTTTCTCGGGTTCTGGCTTTGGTGTCAAAAATCTGCGTGCCGGTGCCTTTTCGCCGTCGGATGCCGGTTTTGAGAGCTTTTCGTAAAAGGAAAACCGTGTTTTGGCGGTCGCCTCGTCTTTTGCTTCGTTGTTGTCCTGCTTGTCGGCTTCGGCCAGATGACGTTGGGCGGCGGCCGAAAGCGCAGGGCTTTGCACGGAAATGATGGGTGGCATCGAAGCGTTGTGGAGCAGGCGTTGGCCTGTGATCAATCCTGCACTAAAAACGATAGAAAGCAGGATAGTAATCTGTAAAAGACGTCCGAATCCACCGGAGGTAGAAGCGTTGTTTGTTGATTTTCGTCGACTCATGATGCGCCATTCAAGCAGATTGGTTGTTTGGGTTCTTTACTCCGGGGCAAGGTAACATAGGGAAAGAGGGCGACAAATTTTTCGTATAAAAGAGGAACGCACGGAAGTCAGTAGTTTCGTGTTTTATGTGCGAAAGGTGAGAGTCGGGGGAGTTGGTGGAAAGTGATGGTGAGGTTAGGTTGGTTGTAAAGTTGTTTGATTTCAATGTGTTTTGTGTGTTTGTGGTTGGTGTGGCCTGTTGAGTTATTGGAGCAAATTGGCTGCGATCAGGCCGTTCTGCGGGTTTGTTGCAGGCCATAGATATTTAACGACGGGGCGCTCGTGTCGACGCTGACGAGATCGCCAATGGTGAATGGAAAGGAAGTGTGGGGGCCATCGAGAAATACGCGGCCTTCGCGCATTCGGGAGATAACTTCGATGCGATCGGTGAGGTGTTGAATGCCTTTCAAAAAGCGGTAGCCGCCGCTTTTGGGTGGATAGGGTTCTCGAACCAGGTATTGAAGGTTCTCGCTGTCGACGGGGAGCACGATGCCGCCGGCTGATCGGATTGCGCCGGTGGAACCGGCTGCGGTTGAGAGCCAGATGCCGCTGGATGTTTGTTGTTCGAAGGGGTGATCACCGACTTTGAGCAGATAGTTGGAAACGGCGGCCGGATTGGCGTTGGTGACCAGCACATCGTTTAAAACGGGAAATCCGCATTGAATGCCGTTGATTCGGATACTGAATCTTCTCAGGGTAACTGGGCGGATGTTGTTGGCGAGGATGTTGTCGATGAGCGTGGCAAAGTCTTCGGCTGCTCCGGCTGAAAAGAAACCGACGCTCATGGCCGGATCGGAGTTGATAGCGAGCATCGGAGTGTTTTGAATGCGGTGGGAGAGATCGAGAACGGTTCCATCGCCGCCGACGGAAATGATCAGATCATACGGATCGATGTTTTCAACGTCGCCGCGGTAAACGCGGTCATAGTCCAGGCCGCGGTCGTCGAGCGCATCGCAGATGGTTTCCAGGCTTTCATTATGGATGCGGTGAGAATCCGTGAGCGAGCGGACACTGAGGTGATCCTCGGCCAGCAGCCGAATGACGTCTGGGTCGGCTTCGTCGAGAACATATTGTTCGTAACGACTCTTTTTGTAGGTGACCAAAATTTTTGGAGAGGATTTCATTGCAATGTCCGTGGACTAAAAAATATTGATGACGCTGTGTCGCGAGCGAGTTCCTTATAAGCAGTATGCGCGCTGCTAGCAATTGTAGTCCTTGCGCCGAGATTAGCCGCATGCTACCTAATCGTGCGCTGAAAACGCTGCATAATAAGCAAAAGTAACGACAAATTATACTGGTTAACAAATTTAATAAGGAGCTTTCATGTCAGATCTGAATGCAAAAACAATTTTTGATGAAGTCCTCCCCGCCAAATTGAGCACGGATTCGGAAGGAGCCAAGGCTACCAACTCTGTGTACCAGTTCAATATCACGGGTGATCACGGTGGAAGCTGGACGCTTGATTTCACGAAAGATTCTGACTTCGTGTCGGAAGGTGAGTCAGATTCAGCAGATTGCACGGTTACGATGACCGATAGCGATTTTGTGGACATGTGGGAAGGCCGTCTTTCGGGCGTGCAGGCTTTCATGATGAACAAGATCAAGATTGCAGGAAACATGGCTCTTGCTATGAAATTGCAAGATTTCATCGGTTAATTGAACGTCAAAAACATAGCGTTTTGTCGGGATTTTAAATGAACGCGTTTGGAAGAAATTCCGGACGCGTTTTTTGATCGAAATTGAACGAAACTTGTCATCATACAGGGTGGAACGATGAGTGAAATTGCATGGGAACAGCCGTTGGCCGGGATAAAAGTCCTTGATTTGACGCGTTTATTGCCGGGGCCGTTTTGCACGTTATTGCTGGCAGATCTTGGGGCAGAAGTTCTAAAAATTGAAGAGCCGAGCGGGGATTATGCACGGTATTTTCCACCGTTTGTGAATGGAAAGGGGACGTTTTTTGCGTCATTAAATCGAAATAAGCGCGCGATGACGCTTAATCTCAAGGACGCACGTGGCGTGCAGGTGCTTAAAAAGCTGGTTGCGGGCGCGGATGTGCTGATCGAGTCGTTTCGTCCGGGCGTGATGGAGCGGCTGGGTGTTGGTTATGAGGCGTTGCGGGCGGAAAACCCGTCGCTGATTTACTGCTCGATTTCTGGGTACGGGCAGACCGGTGTGTTGCGTACGCGGGCCGGGCATGATCTGAATTTCATGGCGTTGTCGGGTGTGCTGGAGCAAACAGGGCAGGCCGGACAGGCGCCGGTGATTCCAGGGTTTCAGTTGGCTGATATTGCCGGCGGCGCAATGCATGCGGCGCTTGGGATTGTGGCGCAGTTGTATCGGATCGAGCGTGAAAAGGCTCGTTCAGGCAATGAATTGACGGGTTCGCAGGTGGCGGGCTGTCATCTGGATATCAGTATGGCGGAAGGGGCGTTGTCGTTTCATCTTCCGGTGCAGGCGGCGCAGGGGGCGGGCGTGGCTTCCCGGCGCGGTGAGGAAATGTTGACGGGCGGCGTGGCTGCGTATGGTGTCTACGAAACCCAGGATGCGAAATATCTGGCGGTCGCTGCGCTTGAACCGAAGTTCTGGCAGGGATTTGTGGAGGCGATTCAGGCGCCCGAACTGGCTGGTGTCGGGCATTTGTCGGGTGCGGAGGGTGAGGCAGCGCGTGTGCGTGTGGCGGAAATCTTGAAAACGCGCACGCGTGATGCGTGGAGCGAGGTTTTTTCGGCCTTGGATGTATGCGTTGAACCTGTTTTTTCCCCGCTCGAGGCGTTTGAATCCGAACTGTTTCAAACGCGGGAAATGTTTTTTGAGCTGAATGGGATTCGTCATACACGATTGCCGCTTACGGCCAACGCAAATGATTCTAGCTCGCCGCCCGAGCTTGGTGAGCACACCGATGAGGTGTTGAACGAGCTCGGGCTGAGCACGGCTGAGGTTGCTGCGTTGCGCGCCGGCAAAGTTTTGTGAATCAGACTCCGGATTGTGGCTCAAGCGGAAGTTCGGCGACGAATGGCGAGGGGACGCCTAACTGCTCGAAGATTCCGCGAAGCCCGGCGTCGGATTGGGGTTCGACGTGAAATGCAGTAATTTGCTCGTTGGAAATGGTCAGGATGGGGCGTTCTTTGGCGAGTTTGAAGTGCTTGTGGGTGGGCTCGATGGGGAGTCCTGCGGTAAGATCCAGCAGGCCTTCGTGTGTGCCCGACATCTGTATTGTGATCCACGCGCCGTTATACAGGAGTTCAATGGCATGGGGATCGAGAGAAAAGTCGGGAAACGCTTCGAAGAGCGCCTGGAAGACGTCGATGAATTCATATTTGTCGAGCGGATCGAGTGTCCATCCGGTGGCTTCGAAATCTTCTGAAAGAAAGCTCTTTGCCCATTCCAGTTGATTGGTTTCAAGAGCGCGGAAGAAGTTATTTGCGGTATCAAACGGCAACGGCATGATTGGTTTCTCGTGGTAGTGAACGCAATGCGCGTTGTGATGGCTGAGCGATCGGTGCCTTAGAAATTGAGTGCACGGATCGGGTGATAATCGAAACGTAAACACAATGCCGGGGTGGCTGTGTCAGGATGTCTCACAATGAGGTGGGGTGGGTACAGTTGTCCTCATGTCCGCGTACATATTGGGCTTTGGTGGCACGGGGCGCGGGTGTTAACATGTGTAAAACCACGTTGGGCATGGTTGCATGAAGATAATTTCACGGTAGTGTGATGTGGAATACAAAATGCAACGGAATAGAATAGGGCAGCATCAAGAATCAATCTTTTTACTGGATAGGATTTATTATGAAATTTTATGAAGGCCGAAATTCAGTCCGTTCCGGCATTTGTGTGATGCTTGTCGCCTTTCTGGGGGCAGCTGGCTGCTCTGAAGAAAAGCAGGCAGAAAATGCCGATCCGTTGCATGTTGCGCAGGCTGCCATGATGACGGGCACCGAGAAATCGGAGCCACGCGTTACGGACTCGTTTAACCCAAAACTTCCGGTAGACGATATTGTCGTTGAATCCGAGGAGCCTGTATTCTTTGAGACGCGCGAAGCACCAACGCCTTACGTGATGGAAATCAACTGGGATGAAGTGGATGCGTATTCGCAAATCGATGCGAAACGTATTCCTGCGCAGGTAAAATCAAAAATCGAGGCGTTACCGTTGCCGGTTTTGATTCCTGGTACATCAGGCTTTTTGGACAATGCGTTCGCTGTGACGGACGAGAATTGGTACACGATTTCGGCAGACAATACAGATCACGTAGTCGTTGTGCAGTCGTCCCGGATAGGATTTGAGTACAATGGTCCGAACGGTCGTGAAGTCGAAGAGCGAATGGTCGAAAATGACTTTCAGGTTTCGCGTGCGTCGTTGATTCCATCGATTGTTTTCCCGGCTTTTGGTCTTGTTTACACGATCGAAGTTATTTGCATGTCGCCCGATACCAATCCTCATTGTACGGACGATGACTATATATTCTCGCTGGCTAATGCCATGAGTGTTGCAGGAGGTGTACGATGAGAAAACTTACTTTTGTTGTGCCATTTTTGCTTGCAACGCTTGGGATGGTGATTTCGGATGCATCGCCTGCACAATCTTTTGATTATCGGCCGGCTGGTGAGCTGAAAGCGGGTAGTGGGCGGGGACGCGCGGATGGAACGGTGTATGTACCGGGAATGCGCTTTCCGATTGAAAAAGGTCCGGCCTTTGCGAACTCGCAGGTTTATGGTCGCGGTGGAATGCATGGCGGTGGCGGTGGCCAGTGCGATAGTGCGAACTATTCGTATCCCTGGCGAGATAATTACTGCGAAACCCGATCCTGGTCGGTTCCGATGTGTCCAGGCGGTAAGGGGCATCAAGGACAGGATATTCGACCGGGCACGTGTCAAAAAGGCGTTCATAAAGCGGTAGCAGCGGTCGACGGAACCATCTCGAGTATTGGCAGCTATACCGTTTATCTGCGTTCATCGGATGGCACCACGCATCGCTATCTGCACATGGCGCCGGTTTCGGTGAAAGTCGGCCAGAAAGTCAAGCGTGGCGATACCATGGGTTATGTCTCGAACTACATGGGCGGCACGCCGACGACGATTCATCTCCACTACGATTTACAGCGCAACGGACAGTATATCCCGACCTATATGTCGCTCGTTAAGTCGTATCAAGCGTTGATTGGCTCGAAGCCTGTTACGCCTCCGCCAACCGGTGGCACGCCGATGCGGCCGGGCACGGGTGGCAACATTACGCCGTCCGTTCCCGAATGTAGCATTTCCAGTATTGCGTTCGGTCCGTCCTCGGGCGGCGGCGCAGTTGTCGGTCTGGGACTGCTCGCACTTGGTGCGGTGGTTACACGTAGAAAACGTCAGCGCGCATAAGTTTCGGCGTTTTACGCATCGATTAAAAAATCCCGGCAGAGTGCTTTCTGCCGGGATTTTTGCGTGTTGTTGCAGGCCGCAAGCGTTTATTGAACCAAAAGTAGTGTTTTTCGTGAGATTTGGGGCGCTAAGTGGGGGCGCGGGGGAGGATTTGTGAGAAAGCGGTTGTTGAAAGGCGGTGAAAAGGGGATGTTGTGTGCGTAGAATTCGATTCAAACGATGTGGGAACATCGGTAATATGTTGTTAGACTTTGGTTTAAGGCGATTGAATGATCAAGATTAAGAGTGAAAGTGATCCACATGCTCCGTTACGTGACGATGTGCGGCTTTTAGGTTCCTTGTTGGGTCAAACGCTCAAGGAACAGGTCGGCGAAGCGTTGTTTGCGGCCGTTGAGCAAGTCCGGGTTTTGAGTAAGGGCGCGCATCAGCAAAAGAGCGAAGATTTTAAGGAATTGAAGCGTTTTTTGGGCAGCCTTCCGGACGAAGAAGCGTTGCAGGTTGCGCGGGCTTTTGCGCAGTTTTTGACGCTGGCCAATATTGCAGAGCAGCACCACCGGGTGCGGCGTCGTCGGCAGTATCAGCGTGCGCCGGACGCGAGTGCGCAGCGTGGTTCGTGTGAAGAGACTTTCGGGCGACTATTGCGTGAGGGGATTACTGCCGACGC
>JBEBSM010000128.1:0-9320 GCA_040394315.1 Lujinxingia vulgaris | reverse complement strand
TGGATCGCATCGTTTTCCTCGGCCGTCGTCCCGCCCAACGAAAACCGCAAATCCAGGCTATAACGCGACGTCCGAAACGCCTCGCCCAGCCAGGCCGCCATTTCATCGTCGATCAACAATCCGTTGGTTAAAATACTCAACGGCCCCACCCGAAGCGCTGCCTCAATCATCTCCCGAATCTCAGGATGCATAAAAGGCTCACCGCCGGTGAAATAAAACTCCTTCACCGCGTTTTTTTCGCCCCACAATATCGCGTCCTGAACCGCTTCAAGCGTCATCATTTCGTGGTTATTGTTTTTCGGCCCGCACGAAATAAAACAGTGCAAACACGCCAGGTTACAGAGCGTCCCACTGACCTGAAGCCACAAAGTATCCAGGTGTTCAAGCGCCAGTTCTGGCGCAGGCAATGCGGAAAATTCTCCATCCGGCGTTTCCGGCGAAATTCCAGCGCGACTTAAGAGCGTTTCGAAGTTTAGAATTTGTTTCATAAGTGATATGGGTAGCAGGTCGTACCTGTTTATATGTGCGAGCAAAGACAAATATGTGATTACAGCTACAAGATTGTAACGAGAACGAAAGCCGAAGAATTGCACGTGTTCCGACGAAAGATAACCACCATGCGAATGCTCAAAGTCCTTCATTCACTGGCTTTCTCATACGCACTTTGACGCAATCTGCATAACCCAAACCATCACAACGTACTGATTTCTGCTCCAATGATGTTTTTACGCAGAAATTTTCTGGAGTTCATCCCCATCCAGTATATACTCGTCGTGGTCGTAGTAAGTTTTGCTTGTCGAGGCGCGGAAGTTCTCCAGCCCAAACTCCTGGAATCAAAGAGATTATGTATAACTCGATGAACCGCCTGTCCCTGATTGTTTGTTTGATTGCTCTGGCCACCAACGCGGCCTTCGCTGCACCCGCGCAAGCAAAAACACCTGCCAATCAGCCGCTCGAGTCCGCAACCGATGCGACGACCCAACTTCCCAAAGCTAGCGCTCTGGAAGCCCTCGTCGACGCCCAGCGCGCACTCAACAAGGCCAAAAAAGACATTTCGACGCCTTCAGTCGCAGCAACCGCTGAACCGATTGCCCCAAAGGTCGATGACGAACAGTCCAAACAGGCGTCCGCCGAAGTTTTGACCACCGTAGTTGCGGAATCCGTCGCAGAATCCATCCTCGCGACCGCTGGAATCCAGCCCGATGATGTCAAAAACAACGATGAAGCAGACCTTGCCTGGGCCGACCCATCGCTCCAAAACAGCGACGATGGCCTTGACGCCAGCCTTGACGACAGCCACGAAGAACTTGCAGAACTCGTTGATATTTCAGAAGAAAACCCAGACAACCTGGATTCCGAAGATTCCAACAACGACGCCGACAGCAATGAACTCGCTGAACTCGACACCCTGGATCCGGTCAACCCGGCCGAACCCGAAGACGAAGCCGCCTCACTTGAGCGCATCTTTGCCTTCTTCGATCTGGTTGCAAACACACTGCCCACACCCGAAACATCCACGACCGCAAAATCCGACAACAGCGGCCCGCTCAGCGGCGTAAGCCTCGCGTCCCTGCGCGCCCTGACCGACCGTTTGCTCACACCCTCTGGCGAAGGCTATTTCGTACTCGCCCCCTACATCGGCGACCCGTCATGGCTCGAAGCCATCGACCTGATGCGCGCCGACCGCTGCACCGAAGCGCTCACCCGCGCCAACAAAGTACTCGGCGGAACGCCCGACCCCAAAACCGCAGAAACCGCCGTTGTGTACGCTTACGCTCGCATGCAAATGTGCGGCAACAACGAAGCCGCCGGCCGCCAGACCATGCAAGCACTCGCCAAATCCGGCGGCGCCGTCGGCGAATTGGCCCGGCGACGCCTCGGTATGGGCATCACCATCGAACGCGGAGCCGACGATGCCGATGGCGGCATGTACCTCTCGCAGCGCCTGAACCAGATCCGCTCCGAGAACAAGAAAAAAGACGTGTCGCTCGACGCTACCATCAAAGAACTTCACGACCTGCAAGAAGCCTCCACAACCAGTTGGGATCGCTACCGCGTCCGCATGGTCGAAGCCCAGATCCTTGAAGAAGCCGGCCAAAAAGAAAAAGCTCAAAAAGTCTACACCAGCATCTATCGCCAGACCCGAACCTGGCGAGCGGCGGATACGATCATTGCGGAGCTGCAACGTGCAGAGAAGCGAATTGGTATGGACATCATCTTATTCGGCGACCGCGTCGATCTGATGAGCGAACTCATCGCCCGCGGCAAATACCGCCAGGCACGCCAGGTTTCCGTCGAAAACGTAAAACTGCGCAACCCTTCCAGCACCGAAATCAAAGGCTGGACACTTTTCCGTCAGGCACTTGAATCCGAGCGCGACAAAAAACGCGAAAAAGCCGTGTCGCAGTTCGCACAGGCCGACCGTCTGATCAAAGACGCCGAAGTCCGCCAGCGCCTCTACATCGGCTGGGCCCGCGCGCTACGCCGTCTGGACCGCGACCCGGAAGCCATCGCACTGTACGACCGCCTCTGCGAAGAACACGCCGGCAGCATTTTGTGCGACGAAGCGCTCTACGAAGCCGGTCGCCTGCATCAATTCGTCAATGAGCACGAAAAAGCCCGCGAAAAATTCGCAGCCCTCGTCGAAAACTATCCAGAAAGCTCGCACGTCGCCGACGCCCTCTGGCGCACCGCACTCAGCGCCTACTTGATGGACGATTTCAAAGCCGTCGAAAAACCGCTGCTCGCGATCATCAAAGATCACGGCTCGCAAAAAGACGAATCCGAGCTCACCATGGGTCTGAAAGCCAAATACTGGCTCGGAACCGCAGCCCTGAAATCCGGCGACACAAAATCTGCCCGACGCTGGCTGCAAGACACCATCAACAGCGGCCCGCTCACCTGGTACGGACGCCTGGCCGTCGCGCGCATGGACGAAGCCGGCATGAAATACTCGCTGCGCATTCCACAATCCAAACTCACCGCAGCCGATCTGCGTGACCTCTCCACACTCCGCGTTCCCGAAAACGGACGCCTGGCCGTCGCCAGCGAAATGGTCCGCCTCGGTCTGCTCGAAGACGCACTCAAAGAAGTCCGCCAGCAAATCGCGATCTATCCTGTGCCCGAAGGCGCCGAACGCATGCGCGCGGCCCTTCACCTGGCACTCGGTGAACCCAACTGGGGACACTGGATCATGAAAAGCCACATCGAAGAAAGCGGCCCCACACAGGCCACCCTTCGCGACTGGGGCACCGCATTCCCGCTCGATTACATGGAATTATCCCACAAATTCGGCACCGAGTACGGCGTTTCGCCCTTCCTCGTCCAGGCCATCATCCGTCAGGAAAGCGGTTTCAGACCCACCGTCGCAAGCTACGCCGGCGCCAAAGGCCTGATGCAACTCATGCCCGCAACCGCGCGCTACACCGCCCGCGTCTTCCTCGACAACCAGCCCGTACCCAACAACCGACAGATCGTCGAACCCGAAACCAACGTCCGCCTGGGCACCATGTATATCCGCGTCCACACCGCCCACGCAGCCGACATGATTCCCCTGGCTCTGGCCGGCTACAACGCCGGTCCCGCCCCCCTCAAATCCTGGTTTGAGCGCTACGGCGACCGCGAACTCGACGTCTTCGTCGAATCCATCACCTACCGCGAAGCCCGCGGCTACGTCCGCAAAGTCATGACCAGCTACATCACCTACGCAGCACTCTACGGCGACGGAACCATCCCGGAAGTTTCCCTCAAAATGCCCGAAAAACTCCGCCGCTGGGGACACATCCCCGAGGTCAAACAGACCGTCGAAGGCGAACCCGTTTCCATGCGTTACTAACCCCCAAAAAAACGCCCCAAAAAACCACCAAGCCAACCTCCCCCGGCCGCAAGCTACCGATGTCATTCACAAATCGACCGCTCCGCCCCGGGGGATTTCTTTTTCTTGCCCGATTTCCCACCCGATTTTCCACCCGTTATCACACCGATTTCAACGCATTTATTACGCCCCACAACTCACAAAAAACCGCGAATCGATCCTCCGATTCGCGGCCCATTTCATGCCTTAAAAACAAGCTGCTTCGACCACGAAACAGCTGAGAAATTTAGAAATTCAGGAGCGCGAAATGATCTTCAAACGCGCCTCCGATTCCGCCTCAAGCCGTCCGCACATGATGTCGCACAACACAAACACGTCCTTGTTCGCCAGACTATAATAGACGTACGCACCGTCCTTGCGACGTTCGACAAACCCCGAGTTGTAAAGCAGCCCCAGATGTTTCGAGAGGTTCGCCTGACCCAGCTCGGTTTTCTCGATCAACTCGCTAACACTCAACTCCTCTGCCGTGCGCAGCGCATTCAAAATCCGCAGCCGAGTTGGCTCCCCGAGCACCTTGAAGCGCTCCGCGATGATTTCCAATAGTTCCGGTGTAAGTGCCTGTTCTGACATCGTGTACTCCTTCGTTGTGACGCCTTATTTCTTCGGTACTACTACCGACTTGCCGGCGTTTTTCCAACCCGCAAAGCCCGCATTCATATCCAAAACATTCTTCATTCCATGCGCTTTCAGCAAACTAGCCGCAATCGCGGAACGTGTGCCACCCTGACAATGCACCGCAATCGACTGGTCTTTGGGCAGCTCCCCCAACCGATCTTCCAGATGCCCCAGCGGAATATTTCTGGCCCCCGGAACAGCGCCCGCATCGTTTTCCGACTTGCCACGCACATCAATCACAAACAAATCTTCTTGTTTCAAACGCCGCTCAGCCTCGTCCACCGACAAACGCTCCACGCTCTCCAGCGCATTGCCCGTCTTCGCCTGCCACTTATCTAACGTTTCACACGTGAAATATCCTTCCACACGATCAATTCCAATCGTCGCCAGACTCAAAACCACATCATCCAGCGCATCCGGTTTCGTCTCGTCAATCAATACATACACCGGTAAATCGTACGGCAACAACCAGCCCGCCCAGTTCGTAAACGCCCGCCCAAGCGAAATATTGAGCGTGCCAGGCACATGTTGCGCTGCAAACGCATCGGCCGAACGCGTATCGACCACAACACCCTTCGCACCGCCGTTCTTATTCGCCGCCAGAATTTCAATCAACTTCTCAGCCGACAACTCGCCTGGCGCCGTAAAATCCGACCGAAACGCAGGCCCTTCCTTATTGATACGCTTCATCGTCGCAAAATACGTCGGCGCCTCCGGCTGCCCAGCCAAAACCGCTTCCACAAACTCCGATTCGTCCTCGATCTTGAACGCCCAGTTCGCAATCCGCTCATACCCCACGGTCGTTGAAGGAACCGCTCCCAGCCCCTTGCCACACGCACTTCCCGCACCATGACCCGGCCATATCTGTACGTAATCCTCAAACTTCTTAAATGCCTGCAAGCTCCCAAATAGCTCCCGTCCCGCAGCCTCCATCGTCCCCTCATGACCCGCCGCACGCTCCAGCAAATCCGGCCGCCCAACGTCTCCGACAAACACAAAATCACCCGTAATCACACCCATCACCTTGTCCGTCGCAGGCGTATCCGTCACCGCAAACGACAAATGCTCCGGCGTATGCCCCGGCGTATGAATCGCATCAATCCGCACATTTCCCACCCAGAATTCATCCCCACCCTTCAACAAAACCGCGCCCGCTTCCTTCGCAAACGCGTACTTCCAATCCTCACCGCCCTCATCACTCAAATACAGCTTCGCACCCGTTATCGTCGCCAGCTCACGACTACCCGACGCAAAATCCGCATGAATATGCGTTTCCGCAACCGCCGTAATCGTCAATCCCTCCGCTTTGGCCGCCTCCAAAAACTGCTCAAAATTACGATTCGCGTCCACAACCAGCGCCTCACCCGTCGCCTGACACCCCACCATATAACTCGCTTGCGCTAACTTCTCGTCGTAAAATCGTTTCAATAACATGGTTTATCTCCTGTCTGTTTTACGCCAATCTGTTGGTGTTTTTGCGTTGTTTCATCGAAATTTCAGGCTGCTGCACCAGTCAATACCGCCAGATTCTGGTACAAAATCCAGGCCGCCATGATGACCAAAAAGATTGCAAACCCACGCTTCAACGCACCTTGCTCGACATGTTTGACCGCCATCGATCCGAGAATAATCCCCACAACCGCCACGCCGGTAAACAACGCCATGAAGCCCCATTCAACCTCTACCTGACCAAAATACCCGGCAAATCCTGCAACCGAATTCATAGAAATAATCAGTAAACTCGTGCCGACCGCCTGCTTCATCGGAACTTTCCCGAGCAAAACCAGCGCTGGCACAATCAAAAACCCGCCGCCTACGCCGACAATCCCGCTCAAAACCCCGACCGCCACAGCCTGCATCGCGATCAAACCCAACCGAACCCGCCCCGGAGCTTCTCCACCCTCCGCCATCCGCGCTTCACCCGGACGCTTGCCACGAAACATGAAATACGCAGCCGCCAGCATCACAACCGCAAATATCAACAACTGCACCGTACCGCTCATAAACGCCGACAGCTTCGCACCGGCAAAGGTCGCAGCCATCGCCACCACCCCAAAAACCCCAGCAATCCTCAGGTTCACGTTCCCCGCTCGCCAGTGCGACCAGGCGCGAAACAAGCTCACGACACCAACCACCGCCAGACTCATCGCGATCGACTGCTTCGTCTCAAATCCCAGCACGTAGACAAATATCGGAACCGTCAAAATCGATCCGCCTCCCCCCATCAACCCCAGCGAAAGCCCCACCAAAATGGCCAACACCAACCCGAGAACCACCATCAGCTACTCCTTGTTTATTACGCGTAATCTATCAGTTCGCAGCCGTTTCCGGTCCCTCTTTCAGTGCACGCACCATCGCATCCACATCACACCCAGCCGGGCGATTATAACTCAGCCGAGAAAGCGCCATCCCCATACCACACGTGTTCGTCAGACCCGCAAATATCAACCCGCTACCCACAAACCCCGGAATCAACGCAAATAACGGATTCACAAACACACCCAGAAAACCACCAACCGCCGCCAACGTACCCGCAGCAATACGAACCTGTCGCTCCAACGATAAACGCTCCGCGCCGTGCTCCAACTCGTAGCCCGCCGCTGACCACTTGCTCACTCCACCATCCAGCACCGCCACGTTCTTCATCCCAAGCCCGCTCAGCGCATTGAAAGCACGTTTTGCACGCTGCCCCGACTGACACACAATAATGATCGGCGTATCCACACACTCACACAGCTCATCCGCGTATTTATTCAACGAATCCAGCGGCACATTGTGCGATCCCTGAATATGCGACGCCCCAAATTCACCCATCGTTCGCACGTCCAACAACCGAATCGCACGGCCTTCCTCGCGCATCTGACGAAGCTCCTGAATCGTAACCATCTCCGAAACAGCACCCTCACCCTGAAAATCAATTGTCTTTCCTGCCTTCAACTTTGCCACTGCACGCTCCTGTAAACGATTATATTTTGAACAGCCTGTACGAAGCTCCACTGCATCCGCAGGCAGAGTCATCACATACATATAACCAGATAGCAATATAGTTATTCCAGCAAGTCAAATTCACTCACAAAAAAAGGCGTCCACCTGTTAATTTTCAACAGGTGGACGCCTTTTTCATGCGCTACAGCCGCGCTATTTCAAATAAAATTACGCTTCTTTATACACCTCACGCGCAATGATCATGCGCTGAATCTGACTCGTTCCTTCGTAAATCTGGAAAATTTTCGCATCGCGATACAACTTCTCAACCGGATACTCCTGGCTGTAGCCGTATCCACCGAACACCTGAATCGCATCCTGCGAAACCTTGGTCGCCATGTCCGCCGCAAACGCCTTCGCAAACGCCGCCTGCTTGGTGTTTTTCATGTTCTGATCGTGCAGCCAACCAGATTGCCACACCAGCAAACGCGCAGCTTCGATGTTCATCGCCATTTCCGCGATCATGAAGCTAACAGCCTGATGCTGCGCAATCGGCTTACCGAACGTTTTACGCTCAAGCGAATAATCACGAGCGTGCTCCATCGCAGCGCGCGCAAGACCAATCGACGCCGAAGCAACAATCGGACGCGATTTATCAAACGCACCCATTGCCTGGAACCAACCCGTACCTTCCGCACCACCCAACACGTTTTTCGCGTCAACTTCCACGTTCTCAAACGTGATTCCACGCGTATCACTGGCGCGCTGCCCCAGGTTCATTTCCTTGCGCCCAACCGTGATCCCCGGCGAATCGGCCGGCACGATAAAGCCCGTCATGCCCTTATACCCCTTGTCCGGATCTGTGTGCGCCAACACGAAATACCACTTCGCCACGCTCCCGTTCGTGATCCACATCTTGTCGCCGTTGATGACATATTTATCACCCTTTTTCACGGCCCGCGTACCAATGCCCTGCACGTCGCTACCGGCCCGTGGCTCGGTCACGGCATACGCAGCCATCTGCAATTCCTCGGTCATCGGCCCCAAAAAACGCTGTTTTTGCTCGTCGGTTCCCGCAAAAATCAACGGCGAAATCGCAAGCTGATTCGCCTCCATCGCCGTCCCGATTCCCGTGCAACCCCAGGCCATTTCCTCGGCCAGAATACACGCATCCAGACAACCCAGACCCAGACCACCATTGGCTTCCGGAATCATCGTGTTCATCAAACCCAGATCCCAGGCCTTCTGCAAAACTTCCCACGGAAACTCACCCGTCTGATCATGATGCACCGACACCGGCCGAATCACGTCACGCGCAAAATCAAACGCCGTTTTCTGATACATCTTTTGTTCGTCGTTCAGACCAAATCCGATCATTTTCAAATCCTTCTATGAGTAAACGTTAACACGCCAAAATCCCAAAATTTCGCCCCACATATTCATCGAAACCCCAGAATTTAGCAATTGCCAATCACCCGCACTGGAAACGCACTTCTTTCCACAAAACAGTCCATTGCCTGCACCTGGAAACGCACTGCTTTCCACAAAACAGTCCACTGCCTGCACCAGACTTCACGCTCCGGGACGCCCACATGCCACACTCCCGCGCTGGCAACGCACTTCTTCCCACAAGAAAGTCCATTGCTTGCACGTTCGTCCAGTCCACACGCCACCTAACCCCCAACCAGCACCCCTCAAACCACCCAATCTCCACACGCACGCACCGTGCAGCGGGGCCTCTGACCCCAGCGGAACGCGTCGGCGCCGTCCTAGCCCATGGGCTATGCCCTTTATGCACCTCATATCAGATCCAGCACAATCGTCATCAGCCCGAGCGACCCCAGCGTGCTTGCCACCTGACCATTAGCCAAAACTTTTTATACGATCGACAGCCGTTCAAAAACTT
>JBEBSM010000127.1:0-9333 GCA_040394315.1 Lujinxingia vulgaris | reverse complement strand
CGTCTCTCCGAATTGCTGAATCTATTATCGAATTGAGGAGGCGAAATGTTGCGTGTTATTTATATAATTGTTGCGAGCAGTTTTAATAAACAGAGATGGGGCACTGTTTACGCGATGATCAATCGATGGGTGTTTTTCTCAAGGTTGGAGTCGTGCACCCAGAAATTTCAAAAATGCAGGCAATTCCGATCGCTTTGGGCGACGAAAGTCAGGGTTTTTGGAAGGTGTAGACGGCGCGCGGCTCGAGATCTGCCGGCTGGTGGGTTGCCTGGCCGCTGAGTGTTAGTCCGAGTTCGGTTGCGCGGCTGTTGAGTGCTTCAAATTCGTAGGGGCGGGTAAGGCAAACGATCGTGGCACCGGGTTGGCTGAGGGAGTTTGCGGTTTCGATCCAATCCAGGGGGGGTTGAAACGCTTTGGAGATTACGTAATCGAATTGTCCGGGTGGGATTTCTTCGATGCGTTTGTTTTCGATAGTGACGTTTTTTAGGCCAAGACGTGTGGCGGCGATTTTCAGAAATGTGGCGCGCTTTCGCCGTGGTTCGACGAGTGTGATGGGGCGGTCGTCGAAAACGATGCGCAGAGGGATGCCAGGCAGGCCGGCACCGGTGCCGACGTCGACGATGTGGCCATGGGGCGGCTTAGTGACGGCCGCGCGCAGGCTGTCGATCAGAAGCTCGTCGACGATCTCGGTTTCATTGAGGGGACCGATGAGGTTGGAGCCTTCGTTGAAGCGTTGCAAAAGGGCGAGGTAGGTGGTGAATCGCTCGCGGGTGCGGTCGTCGAAGGGCAGGGCGTTGGCGAGGCAAAAGGATTCGATCGCGTCGATCGGATTAGTCATGTGGATTCGAGCCGGGTTGGGGCGCGTCGCTCGCGTGTGGACGCGGCTTTGGGCGGTTTAGGGGTGGATTTCTCGTGTGTGAGATTGGGAATGATGGATGGTTCTTCGTGCAGGCGCACGGAGAGTTGGTCGTTGTTGGCGGAAACTGCGATTGCTTTGCCGATGTGGGGGCCGGGGGTTTCGATGAGTGTTCGGCTGATTTTGGTCAGAACGGATTTCTCGATGACGCGTTTTAGTTCGCGGGCACCGAATCGTGGGCTGAAGCCGTGTTCGGCAAGCCAGGCGCGCGCGGATTTGTCGACTTGCACGGAGAGTTTCTGGCGGATGAAGCCGCGGCGTAAAAACGTTTTGTTGAGTTCGATGTCGACCAGGCGTTCCATGGCCGATTCGGTGAGCGGTTCGAAAACGACGACGTCATCGAGGCGGTTCAAGAATTCGGGTGCAAAGAACTCGTCGAGTTTGTGGTGAATGCGGCTTGTGACTTCGGTCGGGTTTTGACCAAATCCGAGTTTCGCAAGACTTGTGCGCGATGCGCCAAGGTTGCTGGTGAGGAAGATGAGTGTCTGGCGAAAATCGGTGGTGTTTCCGCGTGCGTCGGTCAGGCGGCCTTCGTCAAGGATCTGCAAAAACAGGTTGAAGATTTCGGGGTCGGCTTTCTCGAATTCGTCGAATAGCAGGACGGAAAAGGGCTGGTTTCGGACGGCTTCGGTGAGCAGGCCTTCGCGGTCTTTGTCGTGTGGTGAGCCGATGAGCTTTTCGATGGCGAAACGGCCCTGGTATTCGCTCAGGTCGAAGCGGAGCATGCGGTCGTCGGTGCCAAAAAGGCGTTCGGCAACGAGTTTGGAGAAGTACGTTTTACCGACGCCGGTGGGGCCTACCAGGAAGAAGACGCCGAGCGGTTTGTCGGGGTTTCCAAGACCGGATTTGATGAGGGCCAGGCGGTCGACGATGGTGTTGACGGCGAAATCCTGGTCGATGAGTCGTTTTAGAAACCAGTCCTGGGTTTGTTGCAGATCGAGTGCGATGGTGTCGTCGAGCAGGTCCAGACTCATGCCGGTGACTTCGGACAGACAGGCGGGGATGTCTTCAGATCTCAGGATGATGTCGCCGGTTTCCGAGGGTTCGCGTGCGGTGTAGTCGATCAGGGCGTCGAGCAAATCGCAGGCGCGGCCGGGGCCGACGCTGCGGGTGTAAAAGCTGCGTGCAAAAGTGACGATACTTTCCAGACAGCCTGGTTGCGCGCTGATCGTGCACTCGTGCCGGGTGCCGTAGTCGGCGATGCGGTGAGCCAGCACGCGCATGGTGTCTTGATCGTCGAGCTCGTGGACTTTGATCTGGCGAAAGAGGCGTAAAAATCCGGGGTCGCGCGAGAGGCCTTTTTTCAGGTCTTCTTCGGTGCACTCGGCGATGATCCGGAGCTGGCCGCGTTGCAGATAGGGTTTGAAAAAATCGGCGAAGTTTTCGTCGCTTTTGGAGTGTGCGCCGGCGCCGAGCAGGTCGTTCGGGTTGGTTATATAGAGGACTACGTTTTTGAATTTCAGCAGTGCCTCGGCCATTTCTTTGAGCTTGGTTTCCCAGTCGCCGAGATAACGCGTGCCGCTGATGAGCTCGCTGGTATTGGTTTCGAGCACCTGCCAGTTCGCGTCTTCGCCGTCGCCTTCATCGGCCAGACGGTGGGCCAGCTCGTGGATGATGGCGGTTTTCCCGACACCGGCTTTGCCGACGATCAGGATGCTGCGCGAGGCGCGCGGATCTTGAAAATGTTCGACGAGTTGGGTGACGGTTTCATCGCGCAGATAGGCGTGATCGAGAAACTTTCGTTCGTCGGGTTTGTTGAGTAGACGTCCGTATTTGTCGAGCGTTGGCGGAAACATGATCGCAGGTTTTACGATGCTGAGCTGTTTGCAAAGCGAGCCGTAGACTTCCTGCAGATTTCGCGCTTCGAAATAGTTGAGGATCAGTCGTCGTTCGCGCAATGTGAGTTGTTCACTCAGCTTTTTGTATTTGTCGCGCGTCATCTTGGGCACAAGACGGTCGAGGATTTCCTCGGCCATTTGTTGCATTTCGATTTCGCGCTCAAGCAGTGATTTCAGGACAACCGCAATCGCGTTGGGCGTGGCGGTGGTTCGCAATTGCGAGAGCGCCTGCTCGCGCACACCAAACGCTTCGTCGCTCATGCAACGAATGAGGATCTCTTCGAGTTGCGGGTATTTGAGATCGCTTAAGGCGACAAGCGCGCGGTAGCGCACGTCGGAATCGTAGTCGTGCAGGGCGGCTAAAATCGCCTCGGACGCGCTCAGATCTCCAAGAATTCCCAGCGCAAAAATTGCCATCTCGCGCACGCCTGCCAGCGGATCGTTGACCAGCAAGATGAGATCGGGAACCGCGTCGAGTTGGCCCAGGCGGCCAAGGTTCGTTGCGGCGGCCATGCGTCTGGCGTGGTGGCGATGTTTGAGGTTTTCGCGAAGGATATCGGCAATTTCTGGCCCAAGTCCGTAGAGCTGATCGCGGTAGTAACGATATCGGTCTTCGTCTTCGTTCTCTTCGATTTTGTCGAAAAACTGGCGCGCTAACTCAAAGGTTTCGTCCATGAATATCTCTTGCTCTGGTCCGGAGATGAGGATGGAGCCAGCTAACCTGGCTGGCCAGAGTGTAGCCTTAGCCCGTTAGCCTGACAACCTGTTGTATTTCTCACTTTTCACGGCAATACGAGTTGTGCCACTACGATGAAGTGTAAAATCCCGGCTATAACCACGCAGAGGTGAAAGATTTCGTGGTAACCAAAGACTTCGGGCTTTGGATCTGGCCGTCGAAACGCGTACGCCAGAGCGCCGAGCGTGTAGGAAATACCACCCAGGGCCACCAACACCATGGGCATGATGCCGTTCAGGCTCGGGATAGCGATTGCGCCGACCCAACCAAAGGCGACGAACAAAATGGCGGTGATGAATTTCGGAGCTTTTGGCCACAGAAATTCTTTGAAGGCACCGCCCAACACACCCAGCCAGATCACCCACAATAGCCGGGTGGAGAGCGGCTCTTCCATCGCCAGTATACAGATCGGGGTGATCGTGCCGGCGATGAGAACGTAGATCGCCAGGTGATCGAATTTGCGCAACAACGCGCGTTTTTCGGGCCCCCACATCGGGCGATGATAAAACGCGCTGGTGCCCAGCAGATTCGCCAGACTGAAGGTGTAGATCAGCGCCGCAATCATCGCGCGGGTGTCGGGAGCGGCCGCGATCAGTACCGCGCCCGCGCCCAACGCCATGAAAAATCCGGCGTAGTGTGACGAGCCCCGGTAGCGCGGTTTTACCCGGACCGGCGGCTCAATATCTACGGGATCTTGCGGCGATGAATGTACGGAAGGTTGGTTCATGTGGCTGCAACAGTGGTTTTGGGCGCGCCTTTGGAGCTACGCCGAGCTGATGAAGTGCGCTGTTTTTTGGTTTCGACCGCCGGGCTCTCAGAGACCTTTTCGGCCGCCGGCATGCGAAGCATCGACGTTTTGCCGACCGCCACGTCGACCATCTTTTTCACGCGACGCATTACGCCTTCTTGCACGTAAGGAATCTCGTATTTCTCGCACAGCGCTTTGATGCGTGGCTGAAATTGTTGATATTTGAGCATCGGAATGTCCGGCCAAATATGATGTTCGATCTGATAATTTAGCCATAAATGTGCAAAATCGACAACATCTGTGCCAGTTTTGAAGTTCGCCGAACCGATGATCTGGCGCACATAAAACTCACCGCGCGATGCCGGTCGATCGTCAAATCGGTAAATATCGTCGCCGGTGTGGTTGGGCCCGACCACACAAAATGTGTGCAAATTTGTGACCGCTTCGGCCATCAACGAGTTGCAAAGCGCGCTGAACGAGGCCCAGGGACCAAGCGGTAAATACGCAAGCGGGAGCGCTACAAAATTCAGGCCCGTGTACGGGATATAACACTGTTTGAAAAGTTCTTCCTGAAGCTGTTTGTCGGTCAACGCCGCGTCTTCGGTCGCAACATTCTGCTCGCGCGCACGACGTTTTCGCTCGCTCGGACGATCCAACCACGTGCGCATCGTATTCGGTGCATAATAATAGGAGCGCCAGCCCATTGCGAGCAACGCCATCACCGTATAACGCGCGAAGAAGGGGAGTTTGGAGTTTTGCAACGCCTCCGTATTCCGCTCCAGCAAATCCGGATCTTCCTCCTCGCCCGTATAAGAGTGATGGAGAACGTTGTGCTCGTAAATCCAGGCTTCGGGAACCATCCAGTCTGCCCAGTCCAAAAATCGGCGAGAGCCGCGGGCGAACACCTTGCTGGTGTATTTTTCGGGTATGCCGGGAACCTTGTCGTAACCGCGATGGCCGACGTGATGCATCATCAACCAGCGTGTCGACCGGCCCAGACCGAGCCCCAGCGCGCTCAGCGGATTGGGTGCAATCCAACAGGTCGCAAGCCCAACGGCGGTCGCGATTTTGCCGACGCGCTCCATTTTGACCAGATGATCAATGTCTTCCTGACCCAGTGAAGCGTCGATTTCAGAGCGCAGCGCATCAATATCTTTGCGCAACGCATCCATGTCGACATCTTCAAAACGAAACGGCTTGGCGAGGGTTTTACTCATGCAAACGACCTACTGCAATACGGCCTTTAACAGGCACAAAGGTTGATGAACGCCTGTCGCGTCTATATCACCAACCGTGGCCGCGCGCTATGCGCTAAGTCATGTCGACGGAAGTGCTCCCCGCTTTTGTGGATTGACACCGTTTATTCGGACCGCCTCAAGGAAGCGACGTGAATGAACGCGTTTCTACAACCCCGCCGGCAAGACCCATGAGTCGTAAGTCGAGCGAAGAGCCGAACTCACCACCCGCGGCATTGGTTGTATCGAATACGACGGATGCGTCGATATCGATCTCTGCTTCCATGACCGTAGCAATACCGATCGAATCGCCTCCATGACCGCCTGCTCCAAGTCCGCCGTGGCCGCCGGAACCGCCCCGGCCGCCATTGCCTCCCCTACCACCACACAGGTTTGAGGCACATTCCGACTCGCCACCGAACTCGCCGATCCTCCCAGGAAGACCCGGATTTCCGGAGCTGCCAGTGCCTCCCATGCCACCGATGGCAAGCGTGATGGTTGTGTTGCGTGCGATTACCCGGCCGCCGATCGCAACCAGCCCGAACGATGAGCCACCGGACATACCGTTTTGTCCGGCACCGCCGCCGCACGTTCCGTCGCCGCCATTTCCGCCATTTCCGCCCGGAACAAGCTCTTGAGCGGATGTTTTAAAATCGTAGTGACCGCCAGCGCCGCCGCCACCACCACCACCGCCTGGCTCCCCGGCGGTGGGCTGGCTACCCTGCAAAATCACCCATTCGCCCTGGGAATTCCATGCGCCGGCAGACGCTGCAAGCGTGCCGTTATCACCAGGATCTCCTGGCCTACCATTCTGGCCATCGCTCCCACTCTCTACGAATCGAGGGCTGGTAAACCTCGAACATAACCCCCTGGCGCCTTTACCGCCCTGACCGTATTGACCGGGCAACGGGTTGCCAAAACCAGGCGAACCGCTTTGATTTGGCGGAGATTCGGGCGCGCAGGGACGAAGGAGGGGAGCTGTTTCGGCGCCCGCTCCACCCCGGAACATCGGGCAATCAATTGCAGTAGAAGCGAGCGCGCCATCGCGTCCATTGCCCGCGTTTCCGGCCACAATCTTCATGTTTTGCAAGGTCAGCATCTGAGATCTGTACGCCGACAATGCGATCGTGGACACGCTCCAGCCCGTTGAACTCATGCCAACGATTGTCAGTCCATCCAAAACCGTTGGTTCGCTAAGCTCTGGTGCAGTCACGGTTATCAGGGCTTTGTTCGGGCCCTGTTTGCCTTCCATGTGTCCCACAATACGCGTTTCGAAACGCTCCAGATGGCGCTCCCAACTGAGATCTGGATCGTAGCCGCCATAAATACGGATTCCGTTTTCGAGTGTCATCGTCTCCGCAAAATCACCGCCGGTCACCAGCAAAATCCGGCGATCATGTTCGGCCGCGACCACGAACGCCTGAGCCAGCGTCGCCACCGGCGAGTCGGGCTGCAAACCAGAGCTATCGTCGCGGGTGCCCGCCGGGCTTACAAACACCACACACTCATCGCGGACCTCATCACACACCGGAAACTCGCCGGCACAAACACTGTCGCAGGTTATTTTTGGCGCGGGCTCTGTGACGTCGTTTTGCTCCGTCTGCTCAACCGCACCATCAAGCGTCGTCGCGGCGTCGGGCGAGTCCGCGTCCGGCTCCAGATCGCGGGCGTCACTTCTGGCAACGCAGTGGTCGGTCGAGAAAAAAACACCCCCGCCCAGCGCGCAATACTCGGTTGCCTGACAGTCGCTATCGCTCTTGCAGGACTGCAACGACGCGTCCTGGCTACACGCCGCGCTACAAACCAGTGCGCCGCAAAATACAAATAGATTCAAAGCAGACGTAATCTTCATGACAAAGCCCTGTGGCTGTTCGATGGGTTAGCGACTGAACTTATACATGTCTCACGCGTTCAGTTCCAATCATACCTCAACAAAAACCACCCACAGGCATTTTGTGGATTGACACCGGACCGCAGCGTTGGGCAAGCTCTCTCTCATTCAAAATGCAGCACCCCCCCACAGACTTAACCAGTTTGCAACGCCACACGGTGTGGCCAGCAATGTTGTCGGGCAGGTCAAAATCTCCCAGGAGAGAGCCATGCGATCGGTCGAAGAATGGTTGAAAATGTACGTCCACCCCACCGGTGTCCGCCTGTTTGCCGCGCGTGAAACCGAAAAGTTTGCCCGCGCGCTCGGCGACGCCGAAGTCGCCGCATGGGCCGCCGAAGCTGTCGCCGCCGACACCCTCACCCAGAAATTGGAGCTGGAATGGCTCGGTAAAAAAGACGTCGACACCAACGTCCGCGACCGCGCCATGCTCGTCGACAACCAGGTCGACTCCGCCCTGGGCGCCCTCTACAACCACTTTTTGGCCCTGCGCAACCGCCTGCCAGCCACCAATCCCCAACAACAAGCGGCCGCCAACCTCATCAAACACGTGTTCCCCAAAGGCGTGCGCCCCATCACAACCATGCCCTTCGAGCAAGAACACAGCGCCATCGACAGCATCCTCGAACAGCTCACCACGCACTTCGCCGCCGACATCACTGCGCTTGGCGCCACGATTTTCTTTGACCACCTCGTCGAAACCCAGGCCGAATACACCGAAGTACTGAGTCTTTTGAACAGTGAACCGCTGGTTTTTAATGAGGTAAAAGTTGCACGTGAACGCGGCAAACTTTTGTACGCCGGCCTGGTTTTGCGCATTCTGGCAAAGTATTTTGATGATGAGGACGTTCGCAACAAGTTGTTGAAGACGATTGAGGATCAAGAGGCGCGGATCGGGGCGCGTAATAAACGGCGTTATTCGCATACGTCCAAAAAGGCTGATGGCGAGGGCAAGGACGATGAAAATAGCGATGTTGACAATGATGAATTCGACGATTTCGCAGACGATTTCGACGAAAATTATCAGCCCGTTTTAGAAGTCCCCCCCTCCGAATAATCCCCCCAAATACCTCACTCGCCGGATTTGTATGTTCACCTACAAGTCCGGCGGTGTCTGTCCACCAGACGTGTATGTTCACCTACACGTCTGGTGGTGTCTGTCCATCAGACGTGTATGTTCACATCCGTTTTTTTCTCAGATCGTCCGGCGGACGTGTATGTTCACATCCGTTTCATTCTCAGATCGTCCGGCGGACGTGTATGTTCACATCCGTTTTTTCTCAGATCGTCCGGCGGACGTGTATGTTTACATCGAGCACGGTTTTTGCGTCGTGGTGGGTAGAGATGTTGGGTGGTTTGCCGCGTGGTGGGGATAGATATTGGGTGGTTTGCCGCGTGGTGGGTATGGATATGGGGTGGTTTGACGTGTGGTGGGTATAGATATGGGGTGGTTTGCCGCGTGGTGGGGATAGATATGGGGTGGTGCGAAACGTCGGGGACCCACGTTTCACGTGGGGCTAAAACAGAAGCGCGCTGCGCACCGGTTTCACCGGGCTTCGCGGTGCGTGCGTTTGTGGGTTGGGTGAAATCGGTGATGAAAACGGCGTGAAATTGCTGGCGGTCAATTCTGCATGGGACCACGTGCATTGTTTGTTTGAATGGAACACATCGCAATCATTTGGTGATGTCGTTCAAAAATTGAAAGGCCGCACCAGCACGGGATGGTCGAATCGTCCGGCATTGAAATACCCGAATTGTTCTGGCAACGCGGTTACGGTGTTATTGCCGTCGAAACGTCGAACATCGACAGAATAATCGCATACATCGCAAACCAGAAAGCCCACCATCATAACGGATCCATTGATACGTTGTTTGAAACCACCCGCACGCACCGCGCAAACCACCCAACCGACAACTGCACGCACCGCGAAGCCCGGTGAAACCGGTGCGCAGCGCGCTTCTGTTTTAGCCC
>JBEBSM010000126.1:0-9457 GCA_040394315.1 Lujinxingia vulgaris | reverse complement strand
CTATAGTATAAATTTGCAAAGCTGCATAACGCCGCGCAGTTACACGTAAAAAACTGGTGTTTTGCCGGATTCGTCGCATACTGCTCACCGTCCGAATCTTTTTATGCATAATTTTTAAGAGCTTGCCCCAAAATATGTCCAGATACCTGCCCTTTTGCTTGCTGCTCAGCAGCCTTGTCGTCCAGACGGCGTGCGATAAAAGCACAAAACCGCACTCCGAAAGCTCGTTTGCAGCCGTGCAAACCTCGTCTGGAGAAGTTTTGCAGGGCAAGCCACCCCAGCCATTTTCAGAAAGCGATAACGCCCAAAAACCACCTGCCGAGCCCGAACCAGTCCTTGTAAAACTGGCCGAAGCGCCCGTCATGAATCTGGTCGACAATCGTTTTCGCTGGCATTTGTACCGCGGCGTCCACCAAAATCTTGTCATCCCATTTGCCTCCGAAGGCCTTCGCAAATACTCCCAGGAGTACAACCGTCCCTTCGCAAAACTGGCGGAACTCTCCGGCAAAACCGGTCGCACGCTTTCCCGACCGAGCGCACTTTTACGCGTTCCCTGGACGCACAAAAACGCCCCCGAAAGCGCGGCTGAATCCCAAAATGTAACCGCTCGCTTAACCCTGCACGGCGCCGCCAGCGGCCAGCGCGTACAAATCAACGTCAACGGAAAACTCGCTGGCGTCAAAGAAGTGCCCAACGCCTGGAGTCAGGTCGATATCACGATTCCCACCAAATTATTGCAAGAAGGCGACAACGATATTTTGTTAAGCCTGCGCTCCTCCGCCACCATCAGCGGGCAGAAATCCTACGGACTTTTTCACGCGCTCGAGCTCGGATATTTCGATGAAGATCCCAGCGACGAAGGCTCCTGGCCTGCACTCAATCCGGCCCAGGAAAATGCATTGCGCGGTTTTGAGCGTCTCACCATGTACGCCGAAATCCCACCCAGAGCCTGGCTTACATTCGACGAAATTTCTCAAAACGATTCGTCAAAACCTGCCAGGATTTTTGTACACACTTCCAATGGCCAATCCATTGATCTGACACCAGACGCCAGCCAATTGGGTAAGCAAATAGCAATCCAGATTGACCTGAGCCAGTTTGCCAATCAGCTCGTTTTGCTAGAGTTTTCTGGCCAGGAAACAAGCTGGAAGAACCCGCGAATCGCGCTCGAAGAGACAACCTTTCACACCGCACCAACCCCGGTCGATAACGTTATTTTGTTGGTCGTCGATACGCTGCGCTCTGACCGTCTGAAACTCTACGGAGACACGCGCGTCGAAACGCCGCATTTCACCGCCGCCGGCAAGAACGCCGCAGTTTTCCTCAACAATCAGGCCGCCGCGCCCTCGTCACCGCCGTCGCACGCAAGTATTCAGACCGGCATGATTCCCCGCGTTCACGGCGTTTCTGGCGACAAAGGCCAGCTCAAACCCGGCACCAAAATGCTCAGCAATCTGCTCGGCGAAGCAGGCATCGCAACGGCGTATGTCGGCAACAATTCCTTCGGCATGAACCGCCTGCGCGCCGCCGGTGACTGGACCGCTTTTCACCAACCAGTCTCCGACGGTCTTGGAATCGACTGCACCGCGCTCAACAAAAAGCTGCTTGAAGTCGCCAGAGACCAGATCGATGCCGGCAAGCGTTTCTTCATTTCCGCGCTGCCTTTTGAACCGCACGTTCCCTACCGTTTTCACGAAGGCCTGACCGAAAAGTACCATGAAGGATCGTGGAATCCACCGGTCGGAAAATTCGCCGACGGTTATCTTCTGGTCGATATCATGGGCGGCCGAAAACAAATGAACGCCGGCCAGTGGTCGCAGCTCGAAGCCCTGTATGATGGCGAAGTCGAGCACATGGATCGTTGTTTTGGCGAACTTCAGGACGGACTCAAAGAACTCGGCGTGGGTGATTCGACCGCGATTGTTTTGACATCCGACCACGGTGAAGGCCTGAACGAGCGCGGCCGCCTGGGCCACGTTTACGGTCATTATGCAGAGCTGTCGAACGTGCCCTTTGTGGTCTTTTCACCGCATCATTTCTCCGACCATGCAGGCCCCAGAAACGTGCAAACGCCCCCGGCTTGAATCGACGTCGCACCGACCGTTCTCGATTTGATGGGCGTCGAACATTCCGACGCCATGCAGGGCGAAAGCGTGTTGCCGATGGCTTATCGCAACGGTCCATGGTCGCCGCGCGTCGTGTCCACTGAATACGGTCGCAGCTATTCTTTGCGCGCGCCGGGCTGGCGATTCGTCGTGAATTATGACGGAAGCGAAGAAGTTTATGACCTCAGCAAAGATCCAAAAGAGCTCAACAATCTCATCGCCGAAAACTCGTTTGGTCGCAGTTATCTGCGCGAGCTTGCCGGCACTTTCTTAGAGCACCGCTCGGAGTGGAAACACACAACCTACGGCTCCTACGCCAACCACAGCGCAGGATTTGTAAAAGCCGTCGAATAGTTTTTGATATGTAAAATAATCAGTTCGGAGCGATCGTTGGCGACACGCCGGGCTGCTGCGTAGCATCGTCGACTTTGCGCAGCTCGAGCAGGGCCATGATGTTTCTCACGACCAGCTCATCGAGATTAAACGTATTGATGTCGCGCTCCTCGGCGCCTTTACCGTTATCGAGTTCGACCAGAAAACTCGGTTTGCGGAACAGGCGCGTAATCAAATGCACGTGCCCCAGCCCTTCGGTCCCCTCCTCCAACCCATGACTCAGCTCTTTGCGAAGCTTCTTTTCCGCTCGCCCGAACTCCAGCGCTAGCTGCAGATTGCGGATGTCATTGTCGGTACTGATGAACAGATTTACGTTCCAGCCATTTTTCAGGGTTTCGTGAATCTCGTTGGTCACCACACTGCTCAAAATATCTTCCGAGAGTGGTTTGCGCAGCGGAGAGCCGGGATGGTCGTAAAACAGGGTGTCGCTGCGGCGAAAATAATCGGCCCAGGCTTTTTCACCGCGCGAATCAATGATCAGATATTTGATGTCTTTGCGTGGTTCAAAACGCAGTGTCAGCTCGTCGAGTAACGCCTGTCCGAAGCGTCCAAAGCCTGCGATCAAGCACAGCGTTGGCTTGTCCGGTGCAATCATAAACTTCGAGGTGCGCACTTCTCCGGCTGCAGGATTGCCTTCGATGAGCTGGCGCGCCGCGAGCTGGAAGATGTTGATAAACGTGATGTGTTTTTTGTAGAGGGGGCGGAAGTTGTCGGAAATCTGCTTGCTAAAACGTGTATCGGCAACCTGTGCATAGATCTGCGGCGGCGTAAGATCTCCCAGATCGATACACGCCTGCATGGCGGCCGTGGCGATTTCGATGTTGGTAATATCGTCCTCGGTCAGCGCGAAAACGTGCGTCGCTCGCTTGATAAGCGCTTCCTTCAAACCGGTCGGCGAGGTTGCATTGGCGACCTGAAACTTCAGATTGCGCCGGCCTCGTAGCTCGCTAAAACCCGGCGCCTTGGGATTGGTATCCAGCAACACAACTTTGCGCTGGGGGTTTGTCTCCAACATTTCTTTCACGACGAGCGTTCCGACCTTGCCCGCGCCCACAACAATCACGTGGTTTCGCCAGCCAATGGGCGGGATATAAACGCCCAGTTCGCGCAACATTTCGAGCAAACCCCAGGCCATCAACGCCGGCGCCAAAAAGCGCAAAAACCAGATGACGTTCGCCAGCAGCGTACCTTCGGGCAGATCGATGTCGGCCTCGATGATAAAAATCCGCAAGGTTTCATACACCGATTGCGGCAGGTTCAACCCCAGTTTTAAATGAGCCAGTGTGCTGCCGAGCAAGACCAACATCACCAGCCCAACATGCAGAAACGCGCGCGACTTTTTAGACAACGACAGTGAGAAAAACAACCTGACGACTCCTTTTCACAAAACCCCACGACTACCCAAACGAGCTCTTTTTGCTGCGGATACACGCGTTATATACAGGGAATTGCACGCCGGGCCAACCCGGTTTTTTACAATCAATCCTTCGGAAAACTATTTATCGCCCGGCGGGTCTGCTCGAAAATGAAACGGATACGCGACCATCACTTGCATATCGTTTTCCGCGCGGGGAAGCGTCAGTGAGCCAACGGCCTCCGACAGGCAATCGTGCAAACCGTTGTCAAAAAGCGTGCTGTTCTCCATGATTTCACTCATCTGCACACGCGCCATCCCGTCTTGCGTTTTAAAAATAAATCGGACCTGAACCGTACCGGCGGCATCGGGAAAATCCTGCAAAAGCGAATCATAACATTGCTGCGCCGCCGGTTTGAGAGCCTCGATCGCGTCCTCGATCACGTTCTGGGGAATGCTCGGCTTCCAGTCGTCCGGTGCCGGAACTTCCCGAAACGTGTCGTCCCCAAAAGGCATCTGCGGCTCGTGCGCTGCGCTTGCTCGCTCCAAACCAAGCTCGTCAACAGGCTTTTTAGCCTCGTCCTGCGTCGGTGCATTCTGTTTTACGTGTTCACCCGGCGGCTCACCGGTTGGTTGATCGGTTGGTTGATCCGTCGGCAGCTCACCTGTTGGCAGGCTTTTTATTTGCCCGGACTCTTGTTGCAAGGCAAGCGTTTCTGCCTGCTGAACGCGCTCGAACGCCACAAAATCCGTGTCGTTTTGCTCGCCGGTGTCCGAATTCGAACGCATGACCACCGTCACCGCGCACCGGTTTCACCGGGCTTCACGGTGCGTGCGTTTGGGGGGTGGGGGGGGAATTGTGGGCACGATCCGCGGTTGGTGCCCGTCTCTGAGGTGGGCACCGGGCCAGTGTTTACGGGTGGTTTGCGGGTTTTGATGGGGTGCAATTATGAAAGCTGTGCGCGATTTGGTTGTGGTGGATAGAAGTGTTGGGTGGTGTGAAACGTCCTCACCCCACGATTCTCGTGGGGCTAAAACAGAAGCGCGTTGCGCACCGGTTTCACCGGGCTTCACGGTGCGTGCGTTTGGGGGGTGGGGGGGGAATTGTGGGCACGATCCGCGGTTGGTGCCCGTCTCTGAGGTGGGCACCGGGCCAGTGTTTACGGGTGGTTTGCGGGTTTGGGGGCAGATTGTTTCATGAGCGAATGAAGGTGTGGTGCAAGGTTTTTGTGGGGTAAAAAGTGAATCAAGTCGGACGCGCTTTTTCAGGTTGCGCGTTTTCGAAAACTTTGATTAAGCTCTTTGCCAACACCCAAAATAGAGAGCCCGAGTGCAGTTGGTGGCATCTCTTCTCAACCGCGTTGTGCGTGTTTTTTTAATGTCTAAAAACACTCGCGCGACGTCTCTTGGAAGGAGCAGGTTATGTCAACCGTATCAAAAGTAACTGTCGATCGTGAGCGCATCATCCAGAACGTCGTACATGCGGTGGACCACCATCTGGTGCCCAACGCGCACGAGGTCGCACGCGGTATTTTTGACGGCAATCCACCCGCGCAGATGACGCCGCATGAATTGTGCGCGGCCATCGGGCGCACGCTTTTGCAGAAAATGGAGGACGAGCGCGAAGCCGACATGGCGCTTGCACTCGATGAGTTCGAAACCAAGGAGGTGCGTGCGATGCGCGACGATGCGTTTGGTACCAAAACCGAGCGCATCCGTGCGCTGCGCAACGGTCTGATGGCAAGCTACGGCGAAAATGTTGTGGAGATGTACGGGATGAAAGAGGTTGTTCCAAACACTCCCAATAGCTTGATTCCGTACGCGACCAATGTTGCTTCGCGGATGGAAAAACGTCCGCTCACGCAGGCGCCCCGCGCGTTTATGCCAGCCTTTGATAGCGCCGCGATTGCCGCCGATATTCGTGTGATGACCCGCGATCTCCAACACGGTATCGACGAAGTCGGACGCGAAACCCGCGAAGACCAACTCGCCCGCGCCAAGCGCGACGACGCGCGCGAGCTGTCCTGGCGCACGTATCAGGCGCTCACCACGACGGTTGAAGGGCTGTTTCGACTCATTGATCGTGACGATCTTGCGGAGCGCGTTCGTTTGACCATGCGCCGTCGCGTGGGTGTGCCCGAAGACATCGATCTGACTTTTGATAACTCAGAAAACAAACCAGCTTTGCCTTCGCAAGACGAGCCAAGCGTTGAACCTGCAGCAGATCCCGCCTGATCCGAAATCCTCTCCCTTGAATGAATATGTACGAGTCTGCGGACCAAACTACGCTCTTTTGGTCCGCAGACGTCTTGTCCCAAACCAAACACACATCTGCGGGCCAAAACACGTGAGTTTGGAAACCAAACACACGTCTGCGGGCCAAAACAGGCGAGTTTGGAAACCAAACACACGTCTGCGGGCCAAAACAGGTGTGTCTGGAAACCAAACACACGTCTGCGGGCCAAAACAGATGTTCTGCTCCGGTAAGCTAGCGTCTGCGGGCCAAAAGAGACGAGTTTGGAAACCAAACACACGTCTGCTGGCCAAAACAAGCGAGTTTGGAAACCAAACACGCGTCTGCGGGCCAAAACAAGCGTTTCTGCCTGGCAGGCGCGTAAAATTATTTGGAATCGTCGGCAGTAAAAATGAAGGGGTAGAAAAGGGTGATTTTGGTAGGTGATTGGGGAAGCTCGACCTTGCCTGCAGCTTCGATCAAACAATTATGCAAGCTTTCGTCGTTGAGCGTTGATCTCGGGTCGATCTGGCTCATTTGTACGCGTGACATACCGTCTTCGTTTTCAAACACAAGGTTGAGTAGGACCTTGCCGGCGGCATCGGGCGATTGCTCCCGCAAAATGTCGTAGCATTTTTGTCCAGCGGGCTTGAGGGAATTCATCGCGTCGCTAATGACGTCATGGGGAACGGGCGGCAATTTGCTTATTTCCGGGTCCGTTTCCGGTGCCGATTCCAGGTCGTTGAGCGCTGGTTTCGCATTGATTTTGTCCGAACCAGGCTGGTCGGCCGGAGCCTGCTGATTTGCCTGCTGCGCAATTTTGGCAAGTTGCGCAACGGAATCGCGGTTGGCTGCGCACTCGCTTCCGGTTTGGAATCCGGAGCCACACCCGGCACCGACACCGGCACCGGTCGCACACCCGATTCTGGCGCTAGCTCCGCGGCCGCCGGTGCAACGATGGCATCGCCCACTTCATCGTCGTCCGTTTCCGTGCTGGTAAGCGCCACACCAATTATGAACAGAAGCACGATGCCCGGAACCACAGTAAAGAAGCCATATCGTTGTGCAATTGTCATAATGGTGCTCAGTCTCGGAATGCCACGTTAAAGAAACAGCAAGATAGCCGCATGGCAGGCGACCTTAGCATAACGCAGGTTTCGCTTCTATCTGTTTGTGAACCCACGAGAAAAATCGACCCGCGTCGACGCACCGTCGTGGATGAACCGCCCCGTTTGCGCGACGAAGCCGGAGCGATAAACCGTCGTTACACAAATTTACACTTGGTGAATCCGGCATTCATGGCTTATGCTCGCAGGCCAATTCCATGAAAGCTTCGAGGGGACTCGTCGCTGATTTTTTCGTTTGATAATGCGTGTTGTCATGTTCAGGAGAAAATATGTTGTTTGTCGGGGGCTCCAATCGCACGGAAAAGCTTGTCGTTGGGTTGTTGGAGGATATTCGGAAGCGTCGGGAAACGGAGGGGTTTTATAAGAAGATTCATGTTTTGACGCCGAACCCGACGATCAACAAGTTTCTTGAGTTTGAGCTTGCGCGGCGAGGGACGATCAGTGCGAATATCGAGTTCACGCATCTTCATAAATTTCTTAATCGGCTGGCGGAAAAACATCCGGATTTGAAGGATGTTACGATTCTTGATCGCGCCAAGGTTCAGGTGCTGATCCAGGAGTGTCTGGGGTCGCCGGAGTTTTTTAATCGGGCGGATTTGGAGAGTGTGCGGGCGTATGTGGGAGCGGTCGAGACTGCGGATGGCCAGCAAACGCGCGTTTACCAACTCTCGCTGCGGCTGGCCAAACTCTTTGAGGAATATGACTATTCGCGACAGGAAATGCTGGCGGTGTGGGCTAAAAATCAGTGCTTTTACGAGAACGAAAGCGCGGAAGTCTGGCAGCGTTGTATCTGGTTTGAAATCTTTGGAAGCGAGCGGGTTGTCACGCGCGATGGCAAAAGGTTTATGCCGCTATCGAAGGTTTTTGAGGCGTATGAGGCGACTCACGAAAGCAAAGATAAGATTGCGGACATCGATCATCTGCATGTTTTTGGTTTCCAGCATATCAGTCCGACTTTTTTGAATGCCCTGCATTCGCTGGCCCAGACCAAGGAAATTCACGTCTGGATGTTGCAGCCCGGACCGGTAAAAACGGGTGGTGTGCAGGGTTGGGAGTTTGAAAACACGGGTCATGCTGCGGTTCAGCAGTGGGGTGCGTCGGCGCGTGATATGCTCACGGTGCTCAGTCAGAATACGCAAGGGGCGGCTAAATTTGTGGCTCTGCATGATGGTGAAGACGTCGAACCAACAACCGCAATCGCTGCGCTGCGGGCGGATATTTTTGGTCCGGGCCAGAAGCCAGGCGTGGACAAGGACGCTGAGAAATCAAAAAAATCGGTGGCGTTTCATGCGTGTCGTGGGATTCAGCGCGAGATCGAAGCCGTGGCGGACGACATCTGGGAGCGGGTGTTGGGCGCGGATGAAAAATTGCGATTTGATGAGATTGCGGTGGTCGTGGCGGGTGCAGATCGCGAAGAATATGTTGCGCAAATACGCTCGGTTTTCAAAAGCTTTCACAGCATTCCGCGCAGTTTTGTGGGGCTGCCAAACGCCGATAAAAGTCCGGTTGTGGAGGCGTTTATGATGCTTTTGGAACTGCCGTATACGAACTTCGGGCGGCGCTCTTTTATGAGTCTTTTGTTGCATCCGAACGTGCAAGCGAGTGTTCCGGGAAGTGATGCGCTGGCGTGGGCGAAGTGGTGTGACAACCTGTCGATTTTGTTTGGTGCGGACAAAAAATCTCAGGGTGAAACCTATATCGAAAAAGACTTTTATAACTGGTCGCAGGGTTTGAAGCGTCTGGCGCTCGGGTCTTTTTTGAGTGTGGACGCGGACGAGAATGCGTCGCAAGCGTCGCGCAAAAATTGTTTTCAACATGCTGGCCACGACTATCTGGTGGAGGCGGTTTCGCAGTCGCAGGTGGGTGAAGCGGCGCGCATGTCGACGCTGGCCAGGTCGTTGATTGAGGACGCTCGGTGGTTGCACGGCGCGGAATTTACGCTGAGCAAATGGGCGGAAGTTTTTGGAAATCTTTTGAAAACGTACATTCATCCGGCGACGAATCACAAGGCGGGGAGTGCGAAATTCAAGAAGGAGCACGGTGATATCGGGTTGTGCAAACATCTGATTAAGTCGCTGGCGGAGCGCGATATTGTTGGTGAAACGCATTCGTATCGCACAGCGAGTTTGATGCTGCTGACGGAACTGGACGCGCTTGATATTTCGCGTGAGGGTGATTTGCATCGCGGTGTGGTGGTTGGAACGGCGGCGCGTTTGAGCCACATTCCGTTCAAGCATATTTATAT
>JBEBSM010000125.1:0-9522 GCA_040394315.1 Lujinxingia vulgaris | reverse complement strand
CACCGTGCAGCACCAACAGCACTTCGTCGTTCGAAATCGTCGCAGCCGACGACCAGTTAAAGCTACCGGTAATCACGCGTGCTTTTGGAGTTCCGGCATCAAGCACCATCGTTTTTGCATGCAAACGACCACCACCGGCCTGATAATCGCCCGGCAGCGCCGAGTTTTCGTTCGCATCCATCCGCATCGGAATGCCGTTGGCAAGCAAGCGATAACCCTGGTGATACTGTCCGTTACCGTGCAACTGGCTACGGTCCAAAATACCGACGACCTTTTTCGGACGCTCCAAAACCGGAACATCGCTCTTGCCGACCGACGCGTTATAAGCTTCAAACTCACGATGCTTATTGATAAACGCGCTTGCGACCTGATCTTTGGTGAACGCAAAAATCGTGAAGTGAATTGAGGTCTCTACAGCCCGCAATTCTTCCAAAACCTTGCCCATCGAATCGTCTTGCGGCGAGAAGAATACGTCGACGCGGGTGTCCCCGATTTGGAAGGAGTTTGGTTCAGTCGTTGGAAACTTCGTCTTCGAGTAACGACCTTCAAACATCTGGTTAAACTCGCTCGTAAACGTCTTGGTCAGACCCGGCGAATCAAAGAACAACCAGTTGTTGTAGTTACGTTCAAACTCCGAGTGACTGATATTACCCGTTCCAACAAACGTAAACCGGCTGTCGATCAGGAAGAACTTGTCATGCATGATGTGGAACTGATTCCCCATCTGCATCGGAATCCGATAATCCTCCATCGCATCATAGCCCGAGGAGTGACCGATCGAACCGGAGTGACCGACGATACGAACATCAACGCCGCGCAAGTGTGCACGGATCAACGCTGCAATGATGTCGCGATGATTAAAGCCGTACACCGCTGCGTACACCGTATCGGTCGCACCATCGATGCGCTCGACCACAAAATCACCCGGCGCACGGTTTTTCTGCGTACCTTCCCGCGTTCCCGGAGCGTTAAAAAACACATCCACAACCGGCTGGCTCATCTGGTCTTTGGCTTCATCACTGAACTCCAGGCAACCCGTCGCCGGCAGAATCAATGACAGCACGGCAAGCAACATAAAACGATGCATCCAACCGGCTTTTTGTACCCGTTCAGCCTTCATTGAACTCCTCATTGTGCACCTGCCCATACTTGTTCCCAAACTTTGACGAAATCTTCAGCCGGCAACTTCTCCGCATCTTTGACAACGCGTTGATTACCGAACTCGATGATTTCAAACATGTTTCCGTCCGTGAAGCTATCTGCGCGATACCAGTGAACACGGTTATCAGGCTTACGATACTCGACTTCAAATGCTGAGCCCCGATACAACGGATGGCTTAGCAGCTGCACGATTCGCGGGTTAGTCTTTCCACGCCGATCGTTGCTGTGGTCGATGACAATCATGGTCGGTAAAAACCCGACCGATGCCGCAACTTTTTTCGCGCCCAATGCATCAACGCGTGCCTGGGTCGACTCTCCCTGGCCTTTCCCGATCACGACTTTAACATCGAATCCGTTGGCCTTCTTATATTCCAGAGCATCGAGCAAAAACTGATTCGACAAGTCTTCCGTCATGATAAAGACCGACGCCTTGGCGCGGTACACTTCATCAATCACGTTCTTAAGCAGTCGTTCCTGCGGATTGAACTGAATCTTAATCGTTCCTTGATCCGTAAAATACAACGGCGTGCGCTGGATATTCGACTTAAGCGGTCCGTTATAAATGCTCAGTGTCGTTGAGAAAACACCACCGTGCATCTGCCGATGCTCACGCTCAAAACTGCGTGCGATTTCTTCGTTCAACAGATTGAACCCAAGCCACACAGTGTTCTTTGTCGTGAGCGGCGTCGTGATATTCCAGACCTGCATCTCGTCGATGACAAAAAACGTGTGGCTCATCAGGTTAAAGTTACCCGGCCGAACCATCATGCCTTCGATGTCGCCAGGCCGTGCCTGACCTTTGGAACAAGTGATGACATCGGGAGTCTTTCGACAATCGGCCAGCAACGACGTAATCGTTGGCTCAGGCAAATACGCAAGCTCACCGTCACCATAAACTGGCTCAATTCCAGCAGCTTCCAACATTCCGAAGCCTACATCGCCTCTGTGATCTACATCCGACACGATGCGCACTTCCACACCGCGTTTGTGGGCCGAAACCAGTGCATCGGCAATTGCCGGATCTTCCAAATGCATCAACGCTGCCCAGATACGGACGCGCGCATTGTTGATATCGGCGATGACCTTATCACGCACCGAAGCGCCACTTGCGTTGTCACCGGCCTTAAAACTAATTTTCGAAAGCCAACCGTCTTGCTGAGCGACCGTGGGCCCGGCAGCCTGCACTTCGTTAGCGGAAGCGCCGAGCAGACCCACACCCAGCACACCAGCAAGCACAACTGCTTGCCAGCGACCGGTCGAAGAAACTATATTTTTCACAACCTGTTTCATGAACATCTCACTCAAAGGTGCCGCTGGTCGTGCTGCCCGAATAATCTGCGCTGTTGGCAGCTCCCGGACTCGCAAGGGTGTACTTTCGGTAGCCTTCGGAAATCGTCGGGAAGCCCGTGTCATCCGAATATGCATGCCAGGCACGCGATTGTGCACCACGATTTCCAAATAGGATCTGCACGCGTTCCATCGACCGCGTCGTAACCAGATCGTAGCCGCCACTGAATACGGGTAGCGTCTTGTGACCGCCTGATTCCATCAAACGATTGTCGAAATCACGCAAGTCCACATAAACGGCACGTTTACCAAGCTGCAGATCTTCCATAAAAATGTCTGCGATGTCAGCAAACGCTCCATCACGCTTTTTCGCGATTACGAGGTAATCATTGGGCTTGATGTTCTTTTCATGCGTAGGGATCCGAAAACTCTCCTCGTAATCCCCACTGATGTTCAAACGCCAGCCCGAGAGATTGATCGCGCGAGGCTGCTTGTTCAAAATCTCAATGAAAATATCATCCGGATCATAGGTGCCGTCATCTTTCACGCTGCCCGCAAAGTTGATCTCATTGATCATTACGTTGCCGCGCTCCGCACCCGACGGTTCTCCTTCTTCATTGTCCCAGCGAATCAATGGATGCTCCGCCGAATTACCTGGATCTACCTCATTACAGGCAGCAAGCCCCAGACCGGCGAGCATCACGACTAACAATGTATTCGTTCGAAGACCGAGCATGAGAATTACCTTTTAAAACTCGAGAGTAGTTCCGATGGCAACGGCCCAGAAATTCTGGAGATCGTCGCTACCGCGTGAAGTTCCAACCTTGCGCGTAACTTCAATGCCGTAGAAATCGCCCGGCAAAAAGACACCGCCCGTCGCGAAAAACCCGAGTGCATTGTTCAACTGATAGCTCAGTCGTGCGTTCAACTCCGTTCCCAGCGTTTTGCCAAGACGTTCCTGCGCTTCCAGATCATCTTGCGAGCTTCCGGCCGGCAGACGGTCTGCAACCACGTCAACATTGTTCAGGTCCAGATTGGTCGAACCAGTGTCGACGAAGTGCCACACACCAAGGTCAAGTTTGAGCGAATCAACAAGACCCACACCAACGCTACCGTGAATCATCTGCGTACCCGATTCACGTTTGCGATCGTGGGCGGACTGATGAACGCCACCGCGACCCAGATATGCTGCCGGACGCCAGCCCGCGTAGCTTGCCATGTTCAATCCGCCGGCATACGCGCCCTTGAATCCAACAAAACCGTGCGAGAACTGCTGTCCATCCGCGCCGTATTTAGGACCATCCGACTGGAAGTACTGAACCAGCGCGTCAACTTCGATGTTACCGAACAGGAAATCACCGACAACCGCACCACCGAAGGCGTTACCTTCGATCACGACGTCATGATATCCAATGTTATTATCCTTGCGATCGATTCCGCCCGAGCGAGCAAACTCGCCGTACGCACCGATTGTGTGCGTGGCTACGTCCTGGAAGTAACCGATACGCGTACCGGCGATCCAGGTGAAGTCGTTGTCGCTAAAGTTCGCAAGCGTTCCGTTGTGCGTACGATCCGAGCCCGTTCCGCCGGCGCCAACTTTTGAATAGAAACCAAACGCGCGAACCTCAAGACCATCGAGCAGTGAGGTGTTTTCGTACACACCACCAAAACGAAGCGTATTGGTATCGCCGCGCATGTTCTGAACGAGTTTCGTCTCGGTCGAAGGCCAGTTGCCGAAGTTCACGCTATCCGGACGAGCCGCGGCTGCTGCGAAGTCGACAGCGAGGATGCGCAGGTTTCCAACCGGTCCGGGAAGACGCGCATTCAACGTCACGCCGTCGATCGAATCACTGAAGAAATAATCCCGCGCAGCGCCACCGATCGAGAACGGTACACGACCCATGTGCACGTCCAGGCCGAAGTTATCCTGGTTTACTGCACCCCAGTTTACCGACAAGTCACGAACCATGAAAAAGCCGTTCGCAACATCGCCACTACCAAGCTGGCTGCTGCCCCACATTCCGGAATGACTGCCGGCGAAGCGGAACGTCACATTGTCCACAACGTCGTAGCTCAGGTTTGCACCCAGACGCGTCACACCAAACGTGTGACGATCGTCGGTTTCGCGCTGTTCCTGATCGCCGCGGCTTTCATCAAGCTTTCGAAAGCTTGCGTTGTCGGAGCTATAACCCTGGGCATCCAACCGTACGCCCCATGTGAGCGGACTGCCGGCAACAACTGATTCCTCTTCAACCTGGTACTCCTCAAGCGGAGCAACTTCGGTTCCTGTCGCGGCTGGAGACGGAATCGGATCCGCTGACTCCAACGCCGGCACAGGTGCTGGTGCGGTTTCCACCGTTTGTTCGATTGCCTGGGGTTCGTCAACTACGATGTCGTCTTGAGCCAGAGCCAGGGAGGGAAGCGCCACACCAAAAAGCAGGGTGGCCACACAAAACACTTTCGACTTTTCGTTCATCACTCGAGTCTTCCTTAATTATGCGCGCTTGCGATCGAAGAGCGCTTGCCATTCACTAATTCTTGAAGAAAATAGCGCTCTTCACAAAAATCACGGGTTGATCCACTTTAACTGCCCCAAACTCGCCACGAGAATCTTTAACCCGTAGGCATCCAGCATAGGACCGGTTACTTCCAGCACTTCGCCGATCTCCGGCGATATACCCCGACTACCCAATTCTTTATCGATCGAGACGACCCACTCAACGCCCGGTTTATCCAGCGACTCAAGCTTCATCTCATTGAAGTTTTGATTGTTCGGCTGCCCAATCACACGGCCGCGAACACGCATAACCTTGCCAGCATCGGCTGCACTAAAATTGGTCGTCGTCGTTTGGTAATAGACCGGCTCGGGATTACCCGGCGAAGTCAGAATTTCTTGCTCGTCGTAAACCAAAACGGCGCGCGTCTCAAAATATTTGATAACTCCACGGACCCGCAAACGCACACGGTCACCGTAGTCGAATTCGGCGATGCGCGAATCCTTCAGCACCATGATGCCGCCGGTCGAATCCTGCAGCATATACGAGCCGTAATAGCGCTCCTCGCTTCCACACACTCCAATTTTTTGGAAATAACGTGGATGCAACGTCACAACGCCTTCGATCGTCGCCGGAAGCTCCGCCAACATCGCAGGTCTGGTTTCCCAATCTGGACGACCATTCGGATTACGACCCGGATCACAATCGCCCTGATGCGAATACGGACTATCCTTGGCAAGCCCGAGCCACACAAATGCGTTGTTATCGAACAAACCCAACAACGAAGAAATCGACGTTGGCCCCGTAAAATCATAAGGTGTGTCGGTAAAGGCGAGAGGTTCGCTTACCGTAACCTGGCTACCTGGATCATAGAATTCACCAGGTTCCGCACCGGATTCAGCATCCACACATCCGGCAAGCAAAAGAGCCACTACAACAAGATACTTCCACGGGCCTACTGCTGACGCCCGACGTTTCACTGCTCTGCGATTCATCGTTCTACTGCCCTTTGCTGGGACCGCCTTGGCGGATTTACCACATTACCCGGCTACCACAATTGTTCGTCGTCTACATAAAAGTGCCGGCCCCCATCGTGACAGAGGCCGGCATTTTTACTTATTTGAAGGTTTCGTAGTACCAATCATAGTTCGTCGTATCGAGCTGAACCTTCGGCTCAGTCACGTCATCACGGGAAGGTCCCGGGTTTATGTTCAACGGACCAAAGAACGTGACGCAAGCGCCGGTTTTAAGAAACTGCGAAGCGCTACGGAACTCAACTGTCTTATCACCATGTACCAAATTATAGCAGATACTGGGGTTCGTTTCTGATCCGCCGCACGGATTACCTTCACCCACGAGCTGACCATCAACGCGAACATTGGTGTTATACAAGTCTGCAGAGATGTCGTTGCCTGTTAGATCTGTATAAGGAACAGCGGAAGTCTGTTCGACGATCGTGAAGTTCGTCAGCTTTTCAACCTGAATATGCCCTTCGAAATTCTGGGTTCCCGTGATATCGAAATCCACAATCTGACCGACACGAACGATTTCCGAAACGTTATCAGCTTTGGAAAGACGAATGCGAAGACCGGCTTTCTGATCCTGAACCCAGAAAACACCTTTCGATGCATCCTTAGCGAAGGTTGCAATGATGGTCGCGCCACGAATCTCAAGTGGGCTCGCGGTGTGATCTTGTTGCACTCTATCCTTACCAGGAACGTTTGGAACTGCATCCAAAACAGCCTGGATACCAGCATCGTCCTTCAGTTCGGTCTTGTCTGTCGTCCAAGTTCCGCCGTTCGGAGCCTTGTCGCCGCCAACCTGACCAAAGAAAGTCGTGTTGCCTTCGCACTCCTCAACAGGCGTGGAAGTATCTGTTCCACCACCGGTATCCGTGTTGCCACCGACATCCGTTTTGTCGCCACCGACATCCGTTTTGTCACCACCGACATCCGTTTTGTCGCCACCGACATCTTGCTTGGTGTTGTTGGCGTTATTGGAAGGATCCGTCGTATCATCGCCACAACCAACGATCGGTGCGGTCGCAAGAGCCAATCCTACAACGAGGGCAAAAAAGAGATTTCGCGTTTTCATCATTTTCATGTCCAAATGTTTGTGCTGCGTCAACTTTCAAGCCCCGATTTTCTTCAAGGGGACTTCTACTTACTCAATTTTCTAACATCGTGTTCGCTTCACTGGCGAACTTGGAGCGGTGTGTACCACGGCCTTGCCAAGTGTTCAACACTTTTGCGCAAAACCGCTATAACACTTAATAAACAACCAGTTGCACCCGATTTACTTCGAAGGCCATGGGTGAAGTTCTGCCATCAAAGTTGTGATTACTGATGAAGCCGTGTGATCCGTCAGCATCGGAGCTAACACTATCAGCAACGTGCATACGAATCCAAAGACCATCGCAAACCAGTCCCCTCTCGACCACGGCTCCAACCATCCTCCCCAGATTGTACGAAGCCCTTCGCTCTCGTTGCCACCTTCAACATCCCCGTCCTCACCACCCCGCAGCTTGCGACCCGCCACCATCCGCACCACCTGCGCAGCATCATCCACCGTCAAAAGCGTTCCCTGCAAAACCCCCTGCCACGCCGCCAACCGCGCCCCACCCTGAATCCCCGCTCGCCCCACAGCCCGCAACCCAATCGCCCCCAACAAAACGTCCATATATAAGGAGAGGCCCAGCGCAAAAATCACCAACGCCAGGTCCAACTTCAGCTCCCACGTGATCCGCGCCACGACCCCAACCGGATTGCGATCCAACTGACTCTGGCGCACCCATTCCAGGCAACCGTGCAAAAACGCCACCGCCACCAACCAGAACAGGCTGATCCACAACGACAAAACAACCGCCAGCGCCGTATACGCAATGATAAACGCCCAGCTATCGTCGTGATCGATCACCCACTCATAAAGAGCTGTCCGAAACCTACCGATCGCCAATTTCTACCAACCTCCATCTTACTTCAATGTACCACCAGCCTGCCCACTCACTTCGGCAACAGCCCGGTAAACCTCCGCCAACGCAACACCCGCCTGCTCCGCAACCTTCACACAATCCTCAAACTCCGGCGACACCTTGATCAGCTCATCACCCCAATACCCCTTCTTCACCGCCACTTTCCCAAACCGTGTCTCAACACTCCCCATCACTCGCCCCAACTTCAATCGCTCCACCGTATCTACCCGAACCCCAAACGTCGTCGTCTGCCGCAACACAATTTCCACCAGCGCATCACGATCCGCCACCTCCCCCAAAACCGTCAACCGCACACCCTGCCGCCCTTTCTTCATCACCACCGATTCACGCACCACATCCAACGCACCTGCCTCAAGCAACACCCGCTCCACATGCGCCAGGATCTCCGGATTCATATCATCGATCTCCGTCGCAATCCGACACACCACATCCCCCTCAAGCCCACCAGATTTCTCACTACCAACATCCGCAGAATCCAACACCGCCATCCGCACCACGTTCGAAATCGCCTTCATATCCCGCGTCCCACAACCAAACCCCGTCGCCCGCAAAACACCACGCGCCCCACCCGTTTTTCCACCATCCGGCAACAGCCCCCGCAAAATCGCAGCCCCCGTCGGCGTCACAAACTCCATCTCCACATCCCGATACTGAACCGAAAACCCCTCCAACAACTTCGCCGTCGCCGGCGCCGGCACCGGAATCGTCCCATGATCCGTCTCAATCGTCCCTCGCCCAGCCGGCACATCCCCCACCGACCACGTCGCCCCAACATGCTCAATAATCCAGGCCGCACTCACGAAATCCAACAGCGAATCCACCGCCCCGACCTCATGAAAATGCACCTTCTCAAGCTCCATCCCATGAATCTCCGCCTCCGCATGCCCCAAAACCACAAACAAATCCTTCGCCCGCGCCTTCACCCCCGCCGACAACCCGCTCGCGTCCAACATCGCCAGAATCGTCGACAAATGCCTGTGATCCGCCTCCGCGGCTGCATCCCAACCCTCAAACCGCACATGCGTCCCCGCAATCGCACCCCGCATCACTTTTTCCACCACAACCCGAATCCCCGTCCCCAACCCCACAGTCCGCAAATCCGCTTCCAACGCCGCAACGTCCACCAACCCCGCGTCGATCGCCGCCGCCAAAAACATGTCACCCGCAAGACCGCCCAACAAATCCAGATGTATATGCATCGCCACTACCTATATATTTTATATTTTATGATTCGAAATTTTCTGAAATCAATGACCCAAAACAACCACAATCCCCGGCTCGACACGCCCAACACAGGACATCCCCGGTTCGACACGCCCAACACACCACATCCCCGGTTCGACACGCCCACCACAGCATATCCCCGGTTCGACACGTCCCCACCCCACGTTTCACGTGGGGCTAAAACAGAAACGCGCTCCGCACCGGTTTCACCGGGCTCCGCGGGTGCGCCAACCGCAAAAAACCACCACAAAAGACACCCAGCGGCGAGTCATAAATCGACGAACGCAAAATCATCGCAACGCCGGCGACCTTTAGGTCGTCAAGGCGCGATGATGAAGCGATCGTTGATTTAGGACCGCCGCC
>JBEBSM010000124.1:0-9549 GCA_040394315.1 Lujinxingia vulgaris | reverse complement strand
ATTTGCAGAATACGGTCTGGACGCGAGTGGACTAAGGTACGACTGGTTACAGCGACCGTTTTCGGGTTCAGTACTCGTGCATCGTTGCCGTCCGTTGTTGGGGTTGAGCTCGGACGCGAGTGTAGCGTTTGTTGGTAATGATGATGAAGTCGATTTGCCAGCAATTACGTCGAGATTTGAGCCGGATGAACCGCCGACGGTTGAGCTGGGTTTTGATTATCATCACTCGGTAGAAGAGGGGCTTGAATCGGGGCGGAGTTACGAAGATATTTTAAGTTTTGATCTTGAGGAGTTCGCGGAGCGAAGCGCGCGGGGCGGTGTTTTGGTGGGTGCCGTAAATGAGCGTGTGGTTGCGGAGCGTGAGCTTGATTACGAGATTGGACATTTGTCGGAGCCGACGTCTTCGATTCGGATCACTTCTTCGGAAGGGATTTTGTTGAGTGAAACGCTGGCCGAGGCTTCGTCGTCGGGCGTGTTTAAGGAAGAGAATAGCGGAAACCGGGCGCGGGCGGGTGTTTCAGTGGTTTCTCGGCATCGACTGGGTGGTGGGCACTCGTCGGTATCGGCAGCGGGTTTGTCGCCGGAAATCGTGCAGTCGATTACGGGTACGGCGCGGATGCTTGCGGAATCGTGGGATAGGCTCGGTCTGGCGGCGCGCACCGAAGATCGTGCGGACAGGCTTGAGCGGATATTGTTTGCGCTTTTTAAGGACGGGCTTCAGGGTGCGGCGTCGACGTTGAGCCGGATTCCTTCGGCGAATGGGTTCAGCGGAAATTTGCAGGTTCTGGGGTTGATCGAGCTGTTGCACATGTTGCGCGAGCGTGCGTTACGCGGTCGGCTGGAGTTGTGTGTCGGCGACCAGGTGTTCGTGCTCTATATCGACGGTGGAACGCTGGAAGGTATTGAGAGTCTGGGTGGGAGCACGGACGGGATTTTGTTGCGGATTTTGCATGAGCAGTCCGCGATTGATAGCGCAACCTTTGGGCGGCTTTCTGAGGTTCAGGATAACGACGACGGGCTTGCGGCACCGTTGGAGATGCGGTTGCGGGTTGAAAAACTGGTAGATGATGCCGATTTGCGTGCGGCGCGCAGATTGCGCGCACGCGAGTTGTTTGGCGGATTGTTTGCGGTGCGGCGCGGTAATTATGCATTTATTCAGGCACCGGAGACGAGCAAACAGGTGGGGCCGGCGGATGGATTGCGGCTGAATATCGATGAAATGATGCTCAGGTTGTTGCGCAGTGGTGACATTGAGGCGGAAGCGCTGGAATTGGATGCGGCGGCCGGATTTATTCTTGATCCGGTGCGTGCGGGATCGATTCGTGCGAGCGCGTTGACGGATTCAGAGCGTGAGCTACTATTGTTTTTCCAGGCCGGTGAGACAGTTGGTGATGCTCGAAAACAATTTGGCAATGCTGGCGAAGATGTTTCGCAGGTTTTGAGTCGATTGATACGTATTGAACTTCTCAAATCGCATAAGATCGACCATCGCCGCTCGATGAATCGCCGGAGTATTCGGACGTCTTCGCAGGTAATGACGGTACAGGATCTGAGTGTTCAAGAAGTTGGTGGGCAAAAGCAAAGTACGGGCTCGTCATCGCGTATTGAACTGAATTTTGATCTTGATGCGGTTGTTGCACCGGTTCACGATCCGCACCAGTCACCGACGGCGGTTAGTGACTGGGCGATTCCGTTGCCGGATGTTTTGAGCAGTGAGCGGCCGATTTCGGACGCGATTGAAACGCTGGATGACGACGGATTGTGGGATGCTTTGGACGTGTTTTTTGAGCACGAGAGCATGAGCGAAGTCTCGAATGAGTTGTTGCCGGATACGGGTGAGCTCGATCAGCGACTTTTTGGAACCGGAGAGCAAAATGATGAATCGTGAACAATCGCAGGTGATAAAGACGACCGGCGAAGCACGCGGCGTCAGCGATAGGCGCTTGACTGGTTTTGGTGCGGGCGGCTACGATTGTGGCGCGAGAAAAAACTCTCGATTCATTATCAATTTGCTAGTAGTTCTGCTGATAAGCGTTGTGCTTGCGGGCTGCTCCAAGGGAAATGCATGGGAAAACCCCGGGCCCAGGGAGAGCTTCGAAACATTTTTGATGGATCTGTGGCGTGGCAATCGCGCGGAGGCTTTTGCAGCCGTCTGGCCAGATGATCAGCAACGATTGATGGCAGCGGGTGATGTGCTTGCAAAGAAGTATCCAAAAGTGCCGGGCCTAAAGCCGGAAGAATGGTTGGTTGTAAGTCGGATCGATAATCCATTTGATATTCGGCGGCTGGAGATTGTTTCAGAAGCGAGCGCTGTTTTTGAGGCTGGTGATCGCGTATTGCTTGAAATACATTATTATGACGATCGTGTGGGAAAGACGGAGATGGTATGGGGAGGTGAGCGCTGGTTTGTCGCGTTACCGGAGCCTGAGCAAGTTGTTCAACCTGCCGTACTTATTGAAGATTTAGGTAGTGAAGAATTCGTTGATGAAGCGTTGCAGCTTCCGGTAGAAGAAGTGAGTAATAGCGATGACTGATGCCCCGGATTCGGTAGTGACGAAGCGACCACCAAGTTTGCCGCCTGGTGGCGGACCGCCACAACCTCCCAAGCTAGCGATTCGGCCGCAGGCGCCGGGTGTGCGAAGTAGTATGCAGACGCCCGCGCAGGTTACGACGCTTCGCACCGGCGAACAGGTCGGAAACCGCTTTGTGGTCGAGCGTTATCTGGGCAGTTCTGGTGGCGGAATTAGCTATCTGTGCACGGATAAGCAGAGCCAGGAAAAGGTTGTCGTCAAATTGCTCGATATTCCGTTTCCGGGCGATGAGGCGTTCGCCAGGCAGAGCGAGAAGGTTCGGGTGGCGAGTTTGCTGTCGCACCGGAATTTGACAAAGCTGATGGGGATCGGACGCGTGCGCAGTGGCGAAATTTTTATCGTCATGGAGTTCGTGGAAGGAACGACTTTATCGCAATTGATTGCGCAGCGGCGCAGTGAAGGTCGTACGCTGAGTGTTCGTGATACATTTACGGTGCTTGCGCATATTTGTAGTGCGCTGACGGCGGTTCATGCGCAGAATCTGGCGCATGGTGTTCTGACGCCTTACAACGTGTATGTGGATCGGGAAGGCGTGGTAAAGGTTGGCAACCTTGCGTTCAGTGAAATCGTCAGTGGGTTTTTGCATTCGCAGGGGGAAGGGCCGTTTATAGATAGTATTTACGTGGCGCCCGAGGTGAATCAGGATCCGACGACGTTGAGTGCGCGGTCGGATGTTTATAGCCTGGGGATGATGGCCGCAGAGCTGTTGAATCCAAATGGATTGCCAAACGATCGTAAACAGGCCGGAGAAATGGCGATCGACGGATTGTCGAGTTATCCGCCATCGTTGTTCAGCTTGATCACGCAGTCGTTGTCTCGTAACCCGTTGGAGCGTCCGGTATCGGCAGCGGAGTTTCGAGCAACTTTTGAAGAAATAGCGCGTGAAGTTGGTGCCAAGCTCGGGGGGGCGCAACAGCCTGGTTCGTTGCCGATAGAGCCGGTCGCGGGAAGTGAAAAAGTCGCAAAGGTTCCGGATAAGGACGATCTGTTCGGCGATATTTTTGCGCTGGCTGGTACTGGAAGTAGTAGCAGTTCGGAGGAAGATCGTTACCTGGTTCAAAAGGGCGGGCTTGATTACGGTCCTTTTACCGAAGAACAATTGATCGAGCAGTTGCACGCCGATGAGATCGACGAGAACTCGCTGGTTTTGGACCGAATTTCGCAGGAGCGTGTGGTTCTTGGCGAGATGAGTAATTTTGCAGCGATCGTCAAGGCGCACATTCCTGTTCGAGAAGAGCGGTTGCGGCGTGAAGCGGCGGCGCGAGCGGAATTGCAGCGTAAGGTGAAGCAGGGCGGTAAGGCGGCGTTGGTTGTTGGGATCGTGGCCGGCTTGATTGCGCTTGGCGCGATGGTCTGGTTCTGGCAGCAGCAACCGGAACCGGAATCGCTGGCGCTTGAGAATGCGTTTGCATCGCTCGGGTACAATTTTTTGCCGCCACCACAAGATTTTCAGGCTGTTGCGGTCGATAACTCGATTTTACAGAGTATTTTTAATCCGCAGGCAAGCGAGCAAGAGATTGCAAAGCAGCTTAAGCGTGTACGCTCGAAGCCGAGAAGTGCAGCGGCGGGTGCTAAGAAGTCAGCGGGTTCTGGGAATGATTCAGACAGTGGCGTGGCCGAGGTGGATATGGGCGCCATTGGTTCGGATCATTATCTGACAGATAACGAGATCAACGAGATTGTATTGTCACACTTTGGACATCTTCGCGGCTGTATGATGATGGAATTGAAGGGGAATCGCTCGTTTAAGGGTGTGACGGTTCAGTTCTTTATTCGGCCTTCGGGGACGACGGGTGGCGTGCAGATTAAGGAGACGCGTTATGCAAACCGTGAGGTTGGCGAATGTCTCGTGCAGCGATTCCGGTCGATGAAGTTTCCGGAGCATGGCGCTATCAGTAATCGCGGTGTGACTTATCCGTTCTATATTCAATAAGAATGTTTATGACTGACGAACAGACCGTGGATCTTGGTGCGATTGCTGCGCAGTATGATGGGTTATCAGAGGCGTCGGTATTTGAATTGAATTTGGTCGACCGGACCGAAACCATCGCACTCGGTGAGCTCCTCGGTCAGGCGTTGCACGGTGCGTTGACGGGGCATGATTTGTCCGGCGTATTTGTTGGACTGATCGGCGGCCTGGGCGCTGGAAAAACCACATTCATGCAGGGCTTTGTAAGCGGCATTGATGCCGACGCCGAGGCTACGAGTCCAACGTATGCGTTGGTAAACGTGTATGATCTCGATGTTCCGGTGATTCACATGGACTTGTATCGTCTGGAGCATCTGGATGATCTCGAGTCGATTGGTTACTGGGATTATGTCGAGTCGGATGAACGTGTTTTGTGCGTGGAATGGATCGATCGGATTCCGCAAGCGTGGCCAGGTGAAGGGATTTTGTTAGCGCTGATGGCTGTTGAAGGCAGTCGGCAGATCCGCATGTGGGCAAGTCCGGATTATGTGAACATCCTTTCTTCGGTATGTGAAAGCTTCGAGCAGCGTGCTACGTCGTCGATTTGACGAGATAAAACAAACAGGGTTACGAAACATGGCAGAGATGTCGAATCAAGATAAATTGGCAACAGAAATCCTGCCGGAAAAACTGGCTGCGGCATGTTTGCGAATTCAAAAGGCGATGCAGACTCGCTTTCGTGCGTATTTACGCCCCGGCGAGAGGTTGCGTGTGCAAATTGAGCGCGAGCAAGAATTTGTTTATGCGCAGATGATAGTCGATCTTCCGGATGGATCTTATCATTTGGACGTAGAGGCAGCGGTGGTTGCGCAAGATCAGGCGTTTGAGATAACTCAATTTCTGTCGACCGATCTGCGAATTGAGTATGCTTTTGAGTTTCTACGTGGCGAATTACACGATTATTTTCGCGGAAACCGGGTGGAGCGATTTCATTCCGACTGGCGAATTTATCCGTTCGAAGGAACGCAAATCCGTTTTCGGGGTCGCCTGACTCAACCAGGTGTCGAGCGTTTGGCCGACGCATTATTGGGTGAACAGGACGACGAATGATATTCGTGGTTAGCTGACGAGTTTCGAGATGGAGCGACTGTCGATATCATTTGTAACGATTTTTTACGTCATCATCGCGATGATCGGGTTTTTGTGCGGCCACTGGCTTGCAAATATCGATGTTTTGATCTGGCATAACGAGTATCAGACGTCGATTGTGCTGGATGCCGGGCTAGGCGCGGGTGTTGGTATTGCGGTGGTTATCGCAAGCCAGGTTTTGGATCGCACGACGAAATGGGCTCGGCTACTCACCAGTGAGTTCACGAAGATGCTTGGTTCCTTGAGTGTGACCCAGGCGTTTGTGTTTGCTCTCTGCAGTGGTGTGGCGGAAGAGATTTTCTTTCGAGGCTTTTTACAGCAGCTTTTGTCGGTGCATGTTTTTGCCGGTGAACATGCTGTACTGTTTGGACTGATCTTGAGCAGCCTGATTTTTGGTGGTTTGCACATCGGTCCAGACTTTCGAAAGTTCTGGCCGTGGATGGTGATGGCAATCGTGCTTGGCGCGGTTTTTGGTGGCCTGTATATTTATACAGGCAATCTTTTGGCCCCAATCCTTGCTCATTTTACGATCAACTTTTTCAATCTTTTATTGATGTCTCCCAACCAGGAGATTTATGCCGTCGAGGTGAGCGATGAAGAGTAGTCTTTCGGCTCCGATAGTTCTCATCACTCATTTGCAGCCATTTTTAATATTGTGGGTGCTGACGGTATGTTTTTTTGTGGCGTTGGCGATTGCAGCAATCTTCTCGCGCGGGCGACGTTGGTACGAACTCTGCTGCATATTTTTGCTGGTATTTTTTGTGGCCGGTATTTTAGGTGTGGTTGTGACCAGCTATGTTGTTGACGTAAAAATGATCGATTTTGAAGTAATCTCTTATCAAAATGTTCAGTAATTCGTAATCGTCCGCGCTTTTATAGCATGCAGATATCTTCGATCGGACATCCCGGGCAATGATCGTCTGAACGTTGATGAATACACCGTCTTGAAATGCCGAGATGGCAGAGTGCAAAATCAAATCTCAGGGGATCTTCGGCGTCCAGTCGTCGCAGCGATGCGGTTACTTCGTTGGCCATTTTGCCGTCGACTGTGTTGCGATCCGTAAGGCCGATGTAGCGACACAATCTACTGGTATGCGTGTCGAGCGGCATGATGAGATCTGCAGGACTCAGACTCGCCCAGATGCCCAGATCGATTGTATCTGGGCCGCGGGATACCCAGCGGAAAAACAAATGAAGTCGCTTGCATGTACTTCCGTCGCCGGGATCGGGAAGTAGGTATTTTAAGCCGCGTTCAACCGTTTGTCGGATACGTCCGGCGCGGATGGCTTGTACCAGATCGCTTGCGCGGCCAAGGTGCGTATCGGCACTGCTGGCAAGGTACGCTGCTTCTAGCGATCCATGCAGATGAAGTTGACGTGAGATTCCGGCCAGGAGATCGGCGACATCGACACCTTTTGACATTCGGTAAACAAACCCGTCCAAGAGATCGGGCAAGCAGTGTGTGTCGACATTTTGCAAGAATTCGGCCGGGTGGGGGCCAAGGCGATCAAGCACATCGGCTACGGCTTGCTTCAAGAGTGCAACGCGACCGTATGCAAGGCAACTTGTTATAAGTGCTACGACTTCTTGATCTTCAGCGGAGGTATATTTCCAGACCAGATCGACTGGATCGTGCGCGCGCCGCTCGAGTGAATCGAACTCCTCAATCAAGTCATTTAGCTGTGTATTGAGTGCGTTGAGATTGAAAATTGGCGACACGGATAAATCTCTCGTACTTAAAATTTGTGAATTTGGCGAAAAAAACGGTCAATCACACGATTATTTTGACCTTCGCCCGGTTCGCTCTACAGTCCCATCCAGTGACGGGCCGGTAGAGTAAGAGCTACGGTCGATTTGATATTTCATGAAAAGCTGGCGAATGACTGATATGGCAATGAAAAAGAAAATGATGATGTTTTTCTCTGAAGATATGCTTAACGAAGCTCGGCAGGAGGCGTTGCGTCAGGACACTTCGATGAGTTCGGTCATGGAACTTGCCTGGCAAATCGCTCGCGAAAAGCTTCGAGAAATGCCGGGGATGGATGATTGCCAGGTAAGTGAATGGGAACAAGCCAGTTGAGCCGACTGACGCAGCGGTGTGGGGCATCTGAATTGGTGTGCTGAGACTGCGTCTGAATAGCGAGCTTGTCGGAATGAAGCGACTGTCGGTAAAAAGGCTATTTGCAGCCTTTTTGGAAGCTAGCAAAGCCCCAAATATTTGTAGAGTTTTGGTTGTAATCGAGTGGAGTCGAACTGCTTTCGCGCGTTCGGTGTGGATGTAGCTCAGACAAAAAATGCGGAAATTGCGTTTAGCGCTCAAGTTTTAGTTTTTCGTGAATTTGACGTTCCGATTTTGCCGAAGAAGCCGTGTAGTAGGTAGTAGGTGGATTGAGAATAGCCGGCTTAGCGCGTGTGCGTTGCCAGTGCTACTCATTTCGGCTATGGGTACGGTTCGATAAGTTTCGAAATTGAGTCATCCCGCAAGAGAATATATTGAATGACTACATCAACGAATCCTAAAAACTCGACTGACCGTGAAGCGCGTGAGGAACGAACGCTAAAAATCGTGCGTCGGATTGGGTATGTCGTACTTTTTGGTGCGGCACTGGGCGTTTTCACCCCCCTTATTATTGGGGTTGGTGTGGGTATTAAAAAGGATCAGATGTGGGATCCTTTTACGGATCATGTTGTCAGTCGTGCAGATAGCTCGATCAGTTGTCTGGACGATGCGCAGAATCTGATTGTTGATACTGCGTCGGGTGAGCTTGCTGAAGGTAAGTCGGCTGCCGGGCGAGCGAAGTGGGATCAGCGGTTTAGTTTGTGGATTGCTCGGTGTAGAAGTGATCATGGGGATGTGTATGATATTCTTCGTTCGCGTCGGGATGGGATGCGCGATAAAGGTTAAGTAAGAGTAAGTTGTTACGAATGCGTGGCGTATGAAGCTGCGTAATAGAGATGAGTTGGTGTTAGAGACGCTTTGGGAATTTCCGTTTTAGAACGGCAATGTTCTCATACTTGTCGAATAGAAATCCCGGACTGAAGCGAGGCTTCAGTCCGGGATTCTTCGCGTACTGGCTGGGCGAGCGGTGGTTTCACCCCCGTGCGTGAGCACTTTCTGGCCCGTCGGCTCGGTGCCGAACTTTTTCGTGGGAGGACTTGAATCTGGCAGATTTATGCGGGGACATTCGGGTTGTAGTGCGCCAGGCTCGTGCTAAGTCAGCTGTATGAGTGGTTTTGGAAGTGCAATGGGGAGCTGACATTTCAAATTGTGGAACAATCGCGTGGCTGCGGACGCACCGCAACGTACTCCGCGCGTGTTATGGCCTAAGGGTGAGGCTGCTCACAGCGATACGAGTAATCGAAACGGGGTTCAAAAGTTTGTACCGATGCAATTAGATTCCCATCTGTTTGTTGGCATCCAGAGCCGGGCGGTAGCGGCTCGGTCCCATCGTCCAGCACAGGTTTAAGATGAGATACACGAGCTGTTCAGCACGTCCTGCGGTTGTTTTGCCGAGCTGTTTGATAAACGGTGAGACGTGATAGCGGCGATCCCGTTGTGCCGTGGGGCGAATGATGCCGAGCATGCTTTTGAACCAGCATTTCCTAAAGCCAGTGGGTAAATCTCTTACGGCCAGTGGCCAGAGTCGCTCAAACTCATCGGGTGGCGCCCAGTTTGCATCGCTGCCGTCGGTGAGTGCGGAACGTGGATGTCCTTTTTCGCCGTTCAAGTACCAGAGAATGGATTGATGTTTGTGTTGGGCGACGCACTGAGCGAGTTCGTTGTAGCAGGGTTGGAAGCCGGAAGTCAGGCGAGCTCTTTTGATGACGTCGGTAGGTTCTGATGCTGGTTTTGCCGGGTGATTTCCACGGTTTTGGATTACTGGAGCCTGGTTGAGTGCA
>JBEBSM010000123.1:0-9672 GCA_040394315.1 Lujinxingia vulgaris | reverse complement strand
GAGAAGTTCATTTTTGATTTTGGCGTCGTAAATCCGCATCAGCAAAGGAACTTTGTCGCCCTGTTCTTTGCGGGCGACGTCACCGAGTTTCAGCGTGACCTGCTGACCGATGATGGTGGAGCCGGTAATCGTGGATTTTTCCAAATTCAGTTTGAATGCGCCGACAGAGCCGCGGGCGTAGGCGTTGACCTTTTCGGCTTCGCAGTATTCTTGAGGCGGAGGATCTTTGGGCGGATCTCCGCAGCCGGCTGCCAGAAGTGTCAGCGCGAGGCATGGAAAACAATAGCGGATTGAACGAGCAAGCATGACACAACTCCACGGGGAGATTTATTGAAAAATCAAATAGCTAAATAATCAAGACGCTGGTTGTCGATCAATCGGGTGGAACCAACAAAAACAGCCAGTGCAACAAGTGCGGGGTCGTGCTGAGTGATGATCTGGTCGGGTGAATATCCGGCCAGCGTGGCCGGGTGTACGCATTCAATATAGTCGATCCGAAGCGCTGCGTCAGCCTGCAGAAACGCGCTGATTTCCTGGACGAGTTCACCGAATGTTTTGGGGTGTTTGTCGCCGGCCTGCTGGTAGCTGTGTGCTGCTTGCTTGAGTGCGACGTTCAAGCGCAGCGCGGTTTTGCGGTCGTCAGCGCTCAAAAATCGGTTGCGGCTGGACATCGCAAGGCCGTCGTCCTCGCGCATGATCGGGCAGCCGATGATGTCGATTTCCAGATTCAGATCGGCAACCATCCGGCGGATGACGGCTAATTGTTGGAAGTCTTTTTCACCAAAAACAGCAGCATCGGGCTGGACGATATTGAAGAGTTTGGTGACAACCGTGGCGACGCCGTCGAAATGTCCGGGTCGCGCGGCTCCGCAGAGATTTTCGGTCAGGCCGCGAACGCTGATGCTGGTCGCATAACCTGGCGGATACATCATTTCGCTGGACGGCATGAAGAGCAGTTCGCAGCCTTCTTGCTCGCACAGGCGGCGGTCGCCTTCCGGGTCGCGCGGGTATCGTTCGAGATCTTCGGTGGGTCCGAACTGAGTCGGATTTACAAAAATACTCACGATCAGATGATCGTATTTCTCACGCGCTGCGCGCATCAAAGTAAGATGGCCTTCGTGTAAATAACCCATGGTGGGGACGAAGGCGACGGAACCGGAAAGTTGTCGGCGCGCGGTGCGGAGCGCGTCGATCGAATCGAAAACTTGCATGGTCTGGGCTGATTCCTGAAATTTAGGAGCGCTGCATTAGAAGGAATGATCGTCGGTGGGGAAGGTGCGGTTTTGCACTTCGTCGCGGTATTCAGACAGCGCGTCGACGACGATGGATTCCAGGCTTGCGAAATGTTTTACGAACTTGGGCTTAAAGTCGGTATTGAGGCCGAGCATGTCGTAAATTACGAGGACCTGGCCGCTGGTGTCGACGCCGGCACCGATGCCGATGGTCGGGATTTCGAGCGATTCGGTGACCATTTTGGCCAGTTCAGAGGGTACCATTTCGAGGACGAGCATGAAGGCGCCGGCGTCCTGGAGGGCGCGTGCGTCGGCGAGTAGTTTGGTGGCCGCTTCGTCGCCGCGGCCCTGCACGCGGTAGCCGCCAAAGGCGTGCACGGATTGAGGTGTCAGGCCGAGGTGGCCACAGACCGGGATTCCGGCGCGGACCATGCGTTGAACCATTGACGCGTATTCGGCGCCGCCTTCGACTTTTACGGATTGTGCGCCACCGTCTTTGAGAAGGCGGCCGGCGTTGCGGATTCCGTCGTCATCATTGGCCTGATAGCTCATGAAGGGCATGTCGGCGATGATGTGTGCGCGCGGATTTCCGCGCACGACAGCGCGTGTATGGTAAATAATATCTTCGACGGTGACGGGAAGCGTTGTGTCGTGGCCCTGAATGACGTTGCCCAGGCTATCGCCGACGAGCAGCATGTCGATGTCTGCCTTAGCGGTCAGGCGGGCGAAGGTGTAGTCGTAGGCGGTGACCATGGTAAGTGGTGTGCCGGCTCGATAGGTTTCGAGGAGGTTTCGGGTGGTTTTGCGTTTTACTGCCATGTACTGCACTCCATAAGAGATGTGTGGGCTTGAACCTTATCTCGGGCGCTATCGTATTCTGAGTGTTTCATGATTGGCAAATAGCATTCATCGGTCGAGGACCAACGCTGCGACTTGTCTATCGGGCAAGGGCCAAGCGAGCGCGCAGGGTGAGCGTGGGCGTGTAGCCGATGACGGTGTTTTTGATTTCGCCGTCGGAGGAGAGCACGTACATGGTTGGAAAAGTATTGATGTTGAAAAGCCCGGCGGTGCCGCGGCCGCCGGTGAGCGTTGGGTAGTCGATATTGTTGTCCTGGATATGCTGGAGCAGGGCTTCATCGGTGCCGTAATCCAGAGCGATACCGTAGATATTGTATTTGTCCCCGTGTTTTTTGTGGAGCGCGGAGATGTTGGAAGATTGTGCTTTGCACACGCCGCACCAGGGCGCACAGAAGTACAAAAGCTTGGGCTTGCCGGTGACGTCGGCCAGCGTCACGATCTTGTTATCAAGGGTATGAACGGTAAAATCCGGGGACATTCCGCCAGACGGGAGCAGGTTGCGGGTTTGGTAAGCGGTGATCGCGCCAAAAAGGATCAGGAAAAACGCAATATCCATGGCCCAGCGCACGGATCGACGCTCACGCAGGCTTTGCCAGCGGGTTTTCGGAGGCGCCGCGGGGTCTGGCGAGTCGTTTTGAGCAGGATCGGGTGGATTTGAGGGCGTTTGGGAGTCAGACATATATTGGGCAGGGGCAAAATTGGGTATTAAAAATGGATAGAGGAAGTGCGCACGAGATCATCGGTACGGCTTAACGTGGGGAAGCGGTATTCGCATTCCGCCAAGGCTGGAGAGAGGGGAAATGTCGGTCACGAATCGACCGAAATGAAACACCCCTGCCGAACGGATCGGCAGGGGTGTTTTGTATTTCATTTTTTCGATTTTTTGGGCCGAAAACCCGTCTCAGAGACGGGAGCGGACCTTGTGGTATATAAGGATCGTACAAAAAATCGGATTGGAAAATTGGATTAAAAAACCCAGCCGCGGGCAGCCAGTTTTGCGACCGATACGATGATCGCGAAAAGAATGCAGGAACCAACGGTTACGTAGGGAACCCAGGGGGATTGATGGATGGGGCCTTCGTGTTCTTCTGACATCTTTGGAGCTCCGTTTGGAAAGTATATGATTCGTAATTGAGTCAATTTGGTGAGAAAATTGTAAATCGGGCACACTATGTGCCGAAACGGGGTTATCTGTAAAGTCCGACGGCGTATTTTTGCTGGCAGGACTCTATTGTGGACATGGAGGCGCCGCAGATAGTACAAGACGCAGCACTTTTGCCGGGAGCGAGTCGGCAGCTATTTTGCAGCTTCGCTCAAGGGTTGAATCCTAAAATATGACAAGAAGGTAATCAGATGGATTTGCTAAAAACACTGTCGGAACTTCCGGGTGCACCGGGTCGTGAAGAGCTTGTTCGCGAATATATTGAAACCAAAATCAAGGGTCTTGCCGACGAGATCAGTGTCGATGTGATGGGCAACCTGATCGCGCTGAAAAAAGCAAAGGCCGGCACCAAGAATCCTCAAAAAGTCATGCTGGCCTGCCACATGGACGAGATCGCTTTTTATGCGCGCTCGATCGATGACAAGGGTTTCATTCGTGTGCAGCCGTTGGGCGGTTTTGATACGCGTAATCTGTTTGCGCGTCGTGTGCGCATTCAGACGCGCGACGGCAAGATGATTAGCGGCGTGATGAATCCTTCCGGTCGTCCGATCCATATCGCGACCGAAGAAGAGCGCACCAAGATTCCGAAAGCCGGCGAGTTTTTTGTGGACACCGGTTTGAGCGCGGATGATGTCAAGAAGCTGGTGCGCCCGGGAGATCCGGTGACGCTGGTCCAGGAATTCATTGAGATGGGTGATCTGTGCACGGGCAAATGTCTGGACAACCGGGTTGCGTGCTGGCTTGGCATCCGCGTGCTCGAGCAGCTTAAAGACACCGACTACGATCTGTACGTGACGTTTACCGTGCAAGAAGAAATCGGCCTTCGCGGTGCAATTACCAGTGCGTATGCGATAGCGCCGGACGTCGGCATTGCGATCGATACGACGCTGGCCGTGGATGTTCCGGGCGTTGGCAAGGAAGAACAGATCACGCTGCTTGGCGAGGGCGTGGGCATCAAAATCCTCGACGGACATTCGATCAGCCACAAAGGTCTGCTTGATGAGTTCGTAGAGCTGGCGGAAAAGCACAAAATCAAGCATCAGTACGAAATTCTGCCGATGGGCGGAACCGATGCGGGCGCGCTGCAGCGTGCACGTGCGGGTAGCAAGACGATCACGCTCAGCGTGCCGACGCGCTACATTCATACGGTGACCGAAACCGTGCATAAGGGTGATTTGCAGGCAACACTGGATCTGCTGCTTCGTTTTTTGGAAGCATAAAAAGCGTAAAACGCGTGGAGTAATAAGAGAATGTCCAAGAATTTCCGTAGTGATCGGATCGGGTTGCTACAGCAGTCGGAAATCCGTGCAATGACGCGTGAATGCGTTCGCCTCGGCGGCCTCAACCTCGGCCAGGGAATCTGTCCTCTGCCCTCGCCGATCGAGATTTTGGAGGCCAGTGCGGAAGCGATTCTGGCCGACAAGAGCACGTATAGTAAGTTCGAAGGAATCGACGATCTGCGTACGGTTCTGGCCAAAAAACTGGCGTCGTACAACGGTCTGACCGTAAATCCGGATACGGATATCGTGGTCACGATCGGTACGACCGGCTCGTTTATTTGCGTGCTTCAGGGCCTGTTTAATCCGGGCGATGAAATCGTGGTTTTCGAGCCGTTTTATGGCTATCACGTCAACGCGATCACGGTCAGCGGTTGCAAACCAAACTTTGTGACGTTGCAAGCGCCGGATTGGACCTTCACGCGTGAATCGATCGAGGCTGCAATTACGCCAAAAACGCGCGGTATTCTGGTAAATACGCCAGGAAACCCGTCCGGAAAGGTGTTTTCGCTCGAAGAACTCGAAGTCATTGCAGATATCTGCAAGAAACACGATCTGATAGCGATTACCGACGAGATTTACGAATACATGGTCTATGACGGCCAGAAACACGTGAATCTTGCCGGTCTGGACGGAATGTGGGAGCGCACGGTTACGATGTCGGGCTTCTCCAAAACGTTTGCGATCACCGGCTGGCGTCTGGGTTATACGGTTGCGCCGAAGCATCTGTCGGAGCCGATTGGCCTTATCAACGACCTGTTTTACATCTGTGCTCCAACGCCGCTTCAACACGGTGTGGCGGTCGGAATGCAGCGTTTGCCGGCCGATTATTACACGGAAATGGCCAGGGACTATCGCGATAAACGCAATTATTTTTGCGATGCGCTCAAGGCTGCCGGGCTTACGCCGCTGGTTCCGCAGGGCGCCTATTATATCCTGACCGATGTGTCGTCGCTCGGATATAATGACGACAAGAAAGCGGCCATGCATATTCTCGAAAAGGGCGGCGTAGCGTCGATTCCTGGCAGTTCGTTTTTTGCCTCGGACGGCGGTCGCAATCTGGTTCGTTTTTGCGTGGCACAGCCCTGGGATATTGTAAAACAGGCAGCGGAACGAATCGCGGCGATGTAATTTCTGGCGTGCATTCCAAACGTCTGTTACATGTATGAACGCAAGAGCATGGTTAGATAACACGATGACATTGAATGATTTGCAAGGAGTCATGGGTGATGAGTGAATTGAAGACGTGGCGTTCGGGCAAGCTATTCGGCGTCGTTTTATGTGCGCTGGTTTGCTTGAGTGTGTTTGGATGCCGCGCGCCAGAAGAGATCAAACAGGGTTACGTCGGCGAGTATTGTTTCGAAGACGAGGACTGCCGCGAAGGTCTTCTCTGCGACGACACGCGTGCGGTTTGCATGGAATTGCGCGTGGGAAGTCTGGAGAAATGCGAGGCCATGTGCGAGCGCATGGACCAATGCAACGCTCCCCAGGAGCAATGCTTGACGGCCTGCCACAATACCGTGCGCGACTGGAGTGAAGCAGCTTTTGATTCGTTTGCAGCCTGCGTCACGACCGATCTGACCTGCGAAGAAATGCAATCCAGCTACGCACCACAAACGTGTTATTTGCGGATTTCGTTGGATGAGCAGCGCAGCGAAGTGTGCGCAAGCTTTATCGAATCGGCCATGACCTGCGATCAGGACGGCGCAGCGCTCAACAGCCTTCGCGATGGCTGTCTGCTGGTCGCACGCACCGGCACCGACGAATCATGGGGCCGCGCAGAAGCTTGCACCACTCGCCTTTCCAGCGGAACTTGCACCGACGTTGCGGTATGTTTGAACAACGCGCTTTCGCTCTCACCGGCACTGGCATTGTAAAAAAAGCACAAAAAAGCACGAAAATGCAGATAACCCTTGACGACGGAACGTGTAATGAGTACATAAACGCCGTCTTCAAGGGACGCGCCAATATAGCTCAGTTGGTAGAGCAACTCATTCGTAATGAGTAGGTCAGCGGTTCGACTCCGCTTATTGGCTTTTTCTGAAGAAACTTTATAAGGACCGCCCGGTGTGTACACACCGGGCGGTTTTTTGTTTTCTTGGTGATTTGGGCCGACTATTATCGCTGTCTAATGATCGAAAACAAATCGAAAATATATTCTTGAATTCGGCATAAACAAAGGCCCGGTTACCGTCTCTGAGAGGGTAACCGGGCCTTTGTTTATGCGATCGAAAATTATTATTCAGGCAGATTGCAGTATTGTATCTCGTAGCCACAACGATTGTTCGTGCAAAGCGTTTCACCCGCCGGACCTACGTCGTACGTTTTGTTGAGTTCACGTACGGATTCACAGGCGTCCGATTGATAAACCTCAAAATACGGGGAAGCGAGCCGTGCACTTTCATGGTTGAGCGCATCGCCACCATGCGCAAACGCCATCGACTGATCGCAGCCACCAGGGATGTTGAGAACCACACAATCCGCAGCCGTTTCACACGCAACGTATTTTGTCGAAAACGCAGCCCATCGCTCGAGGACATTGTCGCACGTCAGCCCCTCACCCTCCGGATTTTGAACGCACTGCTGGTTTTCACAGAGCTGATCTGCACCGCACTTCGAAACGTCGCATTGCATGTGCGTGCATGTTTTTTCATCTTCGCCACATGCAATGCAGTCACATGCACCACAAAGTCCCGAAACGGTTTGTCCGGCAACCGAACACGTCGCAACCTGGCTCGGCGCGCGATGATTGAGGATCTCGTCCAAAACCGCCGTCAAAACTCCCGGAATCTCGGCCTGTTTCGCGCAGATAAAAACCACTCCACCAGCCGGCGCAGATCCTTCCTCCTGCTCATCCACCATGTAGCCGTGAGCCGTAAACCCTTCGGGACACGTCGGCACGTACTGCGAATCTGTGGCCGGCCCCTCAAACACACAATAATCCTCGCCGGCCACCGTGTAACGGGATCCGTCTTTGCAAAAATCCATCTGTTCAATTGGCGTGTTGGTGTCGACAAGTGAACCCGAATCAACTTGTTCATCCGGCTCCGCGTTGTTTTCGGTCGACGAACACCCCGCCAATAAAAGCGAAGCTGCAAGAATAATGAACAGATTACGTATGGTTTGACTCGTGGCTTGAATGACGCTTGGATTTATACGCGCAATATTCTTTTGAAAACCGTGCGTGTGAGGTATCGCAGCGAGCCGTACGATTTTTACGCGGTTTCACACGGCGCGGATTTTTTGCAATCGCCCTGATCAGCCGACTTCGCGGATTCCGCGGTGGCATCAACAGGCGAGTCATAACGCTCATCAAGACTGAATTTCTCCGGAAATTTCGGCGCGATGTTCCGATAAAAGTCCGAAATTTCCCGCATATCTGCTTCAATATCCCCGCTCGGATGAATGACTTTCCCAATGCCCGCTTCTCGTTTGTCATAATCGAGATAGCCCAACAAAATCGGGACATTCGCACCACGCGCGACGTGATAAAAACCACTCTTCCAGTTTTTGGACAGCCCCCGCGTCCCCTCCGGCGTCACCGCCAGCGCCAGGTCACCGGGATTTTTCTCAAAAAGCTCAATCATCGCGTCCACCATACTCGGCCGCTCCCCCGTCTCCGCCCGCGGACTACGGTCAATCGCCAGCCCACCCGCCGGCTCCATCAGCAGACTGAACGGAAACTTCATCCACGTATCCTTGATCGTAAACCGCACCGGGAGCTTGAGCAGATCGAATGCCGCAACCGTATAAACCAGATCCCAGTTGGAGGTATGCGGCGCCGCAATCACCACACACCGCCGGTGCTCGACCAGCTCCTCGCCCACAAAACTCCAACCTTGTTTTTTGAATAGGGAACGGCTTATCGCTTTGAACATGTTGGGGGTACTCCGGGAGGGGATTTCTGCAGCGGTTTTTCAAGATAAACGTGTGAGCACTGTAACTGTTCTGGACTGTGGTGGCAAACAGGCTGTTATTAGAGCATCGGGCTGCCGCAGGTGCAGTTGGACCGGAGGATGAAAAAGACGCTGATACGCAGGCTGATGGTGGTGAACAACCCACCGGCGAAGTTGTAGAGATCGCGGTCACGACGTGCGTGGTTACGACCCGCGAGGGCGTGTAGCCAGTGTGTAGATAGAGGAAATGAGAAGCCGCCCACGACCATGTATAGGCCGCGGGCGGTTTTTTGTGGCGGTCTTATTACGGTGTGGTGATCAAGGGGGATTGGGTGGTTTGCCGCGTGGTGGTCAGAGGGGATTGGGTGGTTTACCGCGTGTTGGGTAGAGGGGATTGGGTGGTTTGCCACGTGGTGGATGGAGGGGATTGGGTGGTTTGCCGCGTCACCCCCCCGGTTTCACCGGGGGCTAGAACGACCGGCGCGCTACGCACGGACTTCGTCCGGCTCCGCGGTGCGTGCGTTTGTGGGATGGGCGAGTGTTAGTTAACATCACGGCTTACGTTTGGATGAATTTTGAGCGTTGGGTGGCCTCGTGCGTTCATAGGGGGCATAAACCGTGTTGGCTGCACGATGACGCTTTTGATTATCAATATAAGCGATGACGCGCTCGATATTTGAACCCACACTAAGCACACCGTAACCGCATTGCCAATATAGTGGTGGCGTGTCGATACCGGCCGAACGAACGACCTCATTCCATTCGGTGCTGGTGCGGCCTTTTAGACGCTTTGCCCCCAAATGTTGCCGATTCATTTCCCCCAATCCACAAACGCACGCACCGCGGAGCCGGACGAAGTCCGTGCGTAGCGCGCCGGTCGTTCTAGCCCCCGGTGAAACCGGGGGGGTGACGCGGCAAACCACCCAATCCCCTCTGACCACCACGTTTCAAACCACCCAATCCCCTCTGACCACCACGTGGCAAACCATTTAATTTCCTCTGACCACCACATTTCAAACCACCCAATCCCCTCTGACCACCACGCGGCAAACCACCCAATCCCCTCTATTCACCACGCGGCAAACCACCCAATCCCCTCTATTCACCACGCGGCAAACCACCGAATCCCCTCAGACCACCACGCGGCAAACCACCCAATCCCCTCCATCCACCACGTAGCAAACCACCCAATCCCTCTGTGCCAACGTCCTCTAGACAAAAGTATGCTATGAATTATGTGTAGAATT
>JBEBSM010000122.1:0-9690 GCA_040394315.1 Lujinxingia vulgaris | reverse complement strand
CCATGTACAGCATGCGTGCATCCGGCCGACCATCATTATCTTCATCGGCCGTCGCACTGATCCCCAGAGGAACCAGGCCGGGAGCATCCAACATTGCGCCGCCCACCAAAACAGCCGCCTCGGCAGGACCACCAGCGAGTTGTGGGAAGTTCGAGATAAGGATCTCGGAGGCGAGGGTTTGACGAATTTTCGGAGCAATCGAAACACGTGGGAAGTTCGCGTAATCCGGAACCATCTCTGTTCGGTTTCCGTTTCCATTCACATCCCGCGAATCGGCGACACGCGGCAATTCCAACAAATGAAGCGGTTTTGCAGCGTGCTCAAACCGACTGAACAACGGCAAAATCGTCGTCAACACTTCGGCAATCGATCCGGTTCCGCCGCCCTGAAACAATCCCATGATGTGTTGAAGCGGCACTTTTCCGGCCAGTCCCCAACCCACACGCGCGCCATCCGCTGTATTTACGTAATACTCTTTCTTAATATCGAGCTGAAATCCACCCAGACCGCCGTACGCAATCACGCCGCCCGGAAGCGGAACACTACCGCCGCCCATGCCCGGGATATTCATCTGAGTCACAAACGTTTCGCCGAGCAAACGCGTCAGATCGACATCCAGCAATCCGCCAGAAATACTTGCGCCCGCCAACCCGAGCGTCACTTCGCCGCGCGTCGAAATATGGCTTGCATCAAAAGCACCCGTAAACCCGGCAACTTTTCCGCTCCCACGCCGAGGCGTCAGCGGAATCCGAACGTCGCGCGCATTCACGCCCTGAATCGTTACATAATTGTAGTCATCCGAAAAAACCGATACTTCAAACGCGCCGGTAGGAATTGGAAACGTCGCCAGGCCCGCTGCATCACTAATAACAGGCTGGCCGCCGTTGATGATAACCTGCGCACCCGCAATCGGAATCTGGCTTTCGCCGTGAGCAACCAAAATCCTAAGACCGCCCGGCTGCACAAGCCCGACGTTGTTAAACTGGATAGAACCATCGCAATCAATCAACCCGCCATCGCCACGGCTACTCTTTGCACTCGCCGTCACAACCGTCGTTCCAGATGTCGTTCCACCAATCAGCGTCGTTTCCTCCAGCGCAGCAACGCCCGCCACCGAAGTCTTCCAGACAAATCGCGTTGCAATTCCCTGTCCCTGCGCATCGTACGCAAACGCTTCAAGACGAATCCGCTGATTGGGAGCTATCGTTCCGCCACGCGTCACAATCGTGCATTTTTCACTGATCTGAGGCACGACACATTCGCCGCTATCGCAAATTTCGTCGACAGCACAATCTTGCTGGCCGCGGCAAAGCAACGCATGGCACTTGCCGCCGATGCATTCCGCAAAATCACCACACGTATTGCTGCCCGGAATGCACTCGCTCGCCAGCGTACAACGTCCCGCAAGGCATTGCTGTTGCTCACCCTTACAATCGCGATCAAGCGTGCACTGTGGACGACTTTCACAAACGTTTTCTGCGTTACACAACTGGTCCGGCGGACATTCCAGCTCGTTGCCACAATGCAAAACCCGCACACATTCACAGCCAACCAGCGAATAACCCTCATCGCACGTCGGCGTGCAGTCCGTTGTCGTACACGTTTCATTCGCTACATCGCACGACGGCCGCACGCAGGAATCACCCTGCGCCACACACTGCGAACCGCCACATTCGTCGTCACTTCCACACGCGACCGGAGGTTTGCCACCATCCGTTTCATCCACATCACCGGCATCATCGCCGACGTCGCTTCCGACATCGCCCAGGTCCGGCTGCACGCAAACCGTATCGCGACAGACAAGTTCGCCTGCGCAATCCGCATCTTTTGCACACGAATTCATCGGCGTATCGTCGGGTCCGCAACCCATCAACCACAACGCACCGACTACGGCGATCAATATCGGGTACAAACCAGACCTATTCATTAGCATTTCTCACGGTCGCAAGTGGGGTTATCAAAATATCGAAGTTCTTGTGCCGATGTGCGGCGAATTACATTCTACAGATCAAACGTAAACTTTACACTTCGCGCCTGCTGACGATCGCGACGAAGCGCGTAGCGCGAAATTGCGCGACGATGAGCCTGCGAAATCGCCTGAAAAACAAACGCCTCGCCTTCTTTACCCACTTCTTCGTCGATTCTCACCAGCTTGCCGACCGCAAGAATTTCCGGCGTATGAATGCTCGGAATCTGAAGCCGCAGTTTCGCAAACTCGCCAAGTTCCCAGTTCGCATCGTCCTCACGCCGCCCGATCCACAATCCCTGATCGTTCAACTCAATCCAGTGCGGCTGTAGCTCAACCTTACCCTGACGCTCAACCGCACGCTGCATTTCACCAACCTGCATACGCAAAGCCCTGATTTCATTGAGAACATAAATCATTTCGCGCGGAATCTCATCGTTATTACGGTCGGTCCAATCCGAAAAGTCGTGCAATACGCTCTCAGATTCGAGCACCGCCATATCAAGAATCTGCGCCTCAAGCTGTGGAATTTCTGACTCGTCCACGCGCTGTACCGAAATCGGCAACATGCTCCGCACACGCACCGAGCTGCGGCGATCTCCGAGGTTTAGATCCGCTCCACCGGATGAACCCTGTTCTGTCATCTCTCGACTCCTTGTCTATATCGTATGCGAAATGCCTGGATATACGTCACAAGCTACTGTTGTATCAGCTATTGATCGCATATCTATCATCGAATTACACCACTTTTATTGTTTTCTTCGTGAGCACCCAAAATTTTCGGTTCGGATCACGCAATAATTCAATCAAAAATATTGAGCGGCTCACGCTTTTTTGTCCCTTGCGTCGATTTGGTCGTCTTGCGTTTCGGCGCAGCTCGCTTCGTCGACCGCGGTCGCGCAACCACAGCCGCCGCCTTTTCAGCATCTGCGTTGGCTTCCGCCGGCGTCGCTTCAAACTGAATCTGCACCTCTTTGATCCGCTCATCGGAATCATTCCACTTCACGACTTTCTCAATCCGCTCATGTCCGGAAAGCTCTGCAATAATCGTATGTTCGTCATCACGACTCAAATCCATCGCAGTCACCGGCGCCTCACCCAACTCCTCGCCGTTGAGCGTTATCGTTGCAGCAGCCGGATAAGTCGAAACCTTCAAAATGCCCTGCTGCGCCTGCATCGGCACAACCAGCGGATCCATCACAGGCTCCACCATGACCTGAAACGTGACATCGGCATAGCCCGTTCGACGCACCATCAACGTGTAGGCCGTGCCCACATTCAGATCACTCAATTCAAGCGGCGTATCCCCATAAAACTCGCCGTTCAAAAAAACCTGCGCGTTGGCCGGAACCGACGTAACCGGCACGGTAACCGTTGTCACCAGATTTTCTTCAACCGCCTGCACCGACGCGACATCAAACTGCATCACGTCTGGATCCGACGCTGCACCACTTTCAGGCTTCATGAAAGCCATCGCAAAAACCATTCCAGCGCAAACCAAAACGGCCAGTACCGCGCCGATCGCTATCATCTTGCCGCGCGACTTCTTTTCTCGCCGAAAATCATCACTCGAAACACTTTTCCCGGGCAAAAAACTCTTCGCCATTGCCGCAAACCGTCCCGGCGTCTTTTCACGACCCGCAGACCACTCGCTCCTCACGTCTTTTTGCCCGGCATCCCAGCCCTTCACATCCCCACTTTCATGAATAATCGCCGTAGCCGACGCGACCGCAACCCGTGCAGGCGGCTCATCAACTGCGCCATTTCTCTCAAAAACGCGTGTGCTATCCGCATCACCGACGTCTTGTGAACGATTTGTATCAAAAATAACGCTATCCCCTCCCAACACATATTCTTGCTTGCGCATCGCCGCAAACGTCGAGCATTCCCCGCCCACATCGTAGGCCGGCTCACGCAGCGCAGCTACAAATTCCGCAAGCTCGATCCGCGAAAACGGCCGCAAAGACCGGTGCGCATAGTGCAAAAGCGCACGCTGCAAATCCAGCGCGCTCTGAAAACGTTGTTCAACATTACGAGCAAGCGCGCCTTCGATAATCTGTGAAAGTTCGCCGTCCACGTCCGCTGTCTGCGCTATCGGCGCAAATTCAGCCTGCCGAACGCGCTGCAAAAGCTCGGCATCATCCACTTCTTCGTACGGATTTTTCCCGGCAAGCATTTCATAAAGCAAAATCCCGACCGCATACACATCCGTGCGATGATCGATTTTCTTACCGTTCGCCTGCTCGGGCGACATATAATAGAACTTACCCTTAATAATCCCGGCCTGCGTCTGCTGCGCGCGCATTCTGGCCTTCGCGATACCAAAATCGACCAGCTTTACCTCGCCGTCGCGACTGACCATCACATTTTGTGGCGATACGTCACGGTGGATAATTTCCAGACTCTGTCCGTTCTCGTCCGTCTTACTATGCGCGTAATGCAACGCCTCACAGGCCTGCGTCGTAACATAAACCGCGACCTCCAACGGTATGCGCTGCCGCCGCCTGGCGAGCATTCGCATTACCTGGTGCATATCGAGGCCGTCGATATACTCCATCACAATGAAGTATTGATTGTTGAAATAACCAAGATCAAAGACCTGGCCGATATTCGCGTGATTTAATTGCACGGAGATCTTCGCTTCGTCGACCAACATCATCGCGAAATCCTGATCTGCGCACAAACGCCGGTGAAGACGCTTGATCGCCAGCAGTTTTTCAAAGCCGTCGATCCCGTGGGTCTTCGCCTTAAATATCTCAGCCATACCTCCGACTGCCACGCGCTCAATCAGCGTGTACTTGCCAAAAGACTCGCTACTTTCTATCATAATCTCGTTGGGTCTAGAGCCGAACGACTCATTTTTCTGTTCCGAAGCATCCTTGCCTACTTTTGCTCGTTCAAACTACGGTGGTCGCGTCAGCTAGTCAAAAGCCAATCACCGTCTCTTTGTCACCATACAACAAACACGACAAGCCCGTCTCAAATGTTTCGGCATATACGCCGGCCTTCTTTTGTATTCCGTTGAGGATTCATGACGTCTTACGAACAATATTCGGATGCGATTCAACCTACAAAAATCGCATACATCAATGGCGATCCGAAGACACTTCATATTCGGCGGGCAAACCTGGTTGTCAATCCCGGCACCGCCAAGCAACGCGAATTCTCTTTCGACCAGAGCGTAATCAGAATCGGCGCCATGGAAGACAATGACATCATCTTAAACGACGAAACCGTCAGCCGGTATCATTGTCGCATCATCCAGGAAGAAAGCGGTTACGTCGTTGCCGATCCAGGAAGCACCAACGGCACACACATCAACGGCGTACGTATCCGCGAGGCATATCTCGCGCCAGGAATTTTGATTCACGTCGGAAACACACAGATCCGTTTCAACGCGATTGACGAACAGGTCGAAGTTACACCCAGCAAATCCGAAAAACTTGGCAGCATCGTCGGTAAAAGCGTGAAAATGCGCGAGATTTTTCATATTCTCGAAAAAATCGCGCCGACCACTGCGACCGTCGTCATCGAAGGCGAAACCGGCACAGGTAAAGAAGTCGTCGCACAAACACTCCACGCGATGAGTCCTCGAAAAGACAAACCCTTCATCGTTTTTGACTGCGGAGCTGTACCCGAAAGCCTGATCGAGAGCGAACTTTTTGGCCACGAAAAAGGCAGCTTCACCGGCGCAATCACCACCCGCAAAGGCCTCTTCGAAATGGCCGACGGCGGCACCATCTTCCTCGACGAGCTTGGCGAATTAACCATCGATCTACAACCCAAACTTCTGCGCGTGCTGGAACAACGCGAGGTTCGCCGCATCGGCGCAAACAAGGCCATTCCCATCAACGTCCGCGTCGTTGCCGCAACCAACCGCAGCCTGGAAGACGAAGTTCGCGCCGGACGCTTCCGCGAAGATCTTTTTTACCGCCTCAGCGTCGTCCGCCTTTTCCTACCCGCACTCCGCGAACGCCGCGAAGACGTCAGCCTGCTTGTCGATCACTTTCTCGAAAAAATGGACTGCAACCGCGATTTCGAAGGCAACCGCCGCATCTGGCGCGTCAGCGCCGAAGCAATGTACGCACTTCGCGAATACGACTGGCCCGGAAACGTCCGCGAGCTGGCAAACGTAATTGAGCGCGCCTGCTCCTTTGCAGAAACCGAAACCCTCAGCCTGATCGATTTACCCGATTATGTTGTCGACGGTACCCACAGCGGAAAGTACCAAATCGGAAACGCCACATCCGAACCGTGGAGCGACGTGCCCAACCGCGCAACGCTCCAGGAACAGCCCTTCAAAGAAGCCAAAGAACAGTGGATTTCCACCTTTGAGCGCGACTACATCGGTGAGCTTCTTCAGCGCCACGGCGGCAACATCAGCCAGGCCGCACGCGAAGCCGACATCGACCGCAAATACTTTCGCAAACTCATGTCCAAGTACGGAATCGTCGCCGAAGAGGCCTGATCCACAGCGCCGACACCGGCTTTACGGCAACATCGTCGTCAATCCCGCATTGATATCAATCTTGCGCACTACCCGTTCCTCACCACGACGCAACGTCACCGTATGCGGGCCGGCCAAAACAGGTATGCGATTCGCCAACGCTATCGGCGTGGTCTGCCCCGTGGAAATTCCGTTCAAAATCACTTCCCAGCCACTCTCCACCGATGAGGAAGCCGCCAGATAGCCATAGCTTTCCGGATCCACCGGCGTCGGCAACCGAGCCAGATCAAAAAACAGCTCATCACGCCCCAGATCCGGATAACCCAGCGCCGTTCGCCAATCCCCGAGCTCCAGCGTCTGAACTTTGGTCGGATCAATCGCCGGCGTAATCACTGGCGATAGCCCCAGCGACTTACCGTTAAAAATCACATCCGTGGGTGGCTCTGTACTGATTTTCAGCCGTGTAATTACCTGCTCAAGCTCGATCACAACCGGCGACACTTCGCCAATCTTCACGTCCACAATTTGAGAAAACGGTCGATACCCCGGTGCAAGTGCTTCCACCAGATGTTTGCCCGGCTCCAACATGTGCTCCAGCGGAGGATTCTTCGATCCATCCAACGCGACGGTATCTACAAAAACCTGAAAACCATCATGCGGCGTCCAATCCATGCGCAGTGTGCCCATCGACTTCCCAACAGGCTCCAACGTCACTTCCAGCGGAATTACTTCGTTACCACGAATATCCACCCCGGCCTGATACGTCTCAAAACCTTCGCGTCGCACCTCAACCAGATGAATACCCTGCGCCAGATCGGTCACGCTCACCGGCGATTCCGAACCGCGCAAAACACCGCCCACCAAGATTTCAAGCCCACCTGGCGGCGAAACATTGACGACAATCGCGCCGCCAGTCAGTGCCGTCGTCAAAATCTCCGTGACCGAATCATTCGGAGCGTTGGCAGAACTACCCACAATTTTGACGATGAGGATGGTCGACAGTATTAAAACCGCTAAAACCGCACCGGCCGCCATCAGCAACTGGTTACGCTCCCGCGACGACACCCGCAACGCAGCTGCCGCCATCGTAAACGGATTTTGCGCGCGCGGCTGCGTATCGTTCTGGTTTGAGACACCAAGCTTGGCATTCAAAACTGCAGGCTGCGGTGCAAAACCCTCGGCCGCCATAATCGGCGCCGGCTGGTCCGTACCGTAATGCTCCGCCATGAACTGCTCGAGATCAAAACCGCCCGCCTGCACAATCGTGTGATTAGCCCCGAAAGGCTCCTCGTCCACTTCGCCTTCTGACTCAAGCTCCATGTCGATTTCAAGAAACTCTAAATCGTCGTCCGCCCCCCAGACCATCGTAGCATCTTCCGGCGGCTCTTCCGAACCAGCTTCCGATACCTCCGGATCCATCGACGCGCGCAACTTCATCACGTCCTGAGGCGTGCGTATTTGCTGGAACTCCGCGTGCTTTTGTTGCTCACGAAGATAACTTTCCTCAAACGCCGTGGCCATCCATTGACTGAGCGTTTCCGCCGTAAATGGTACCGCCAGCGTCGCCAGGTAAGCATCAAGCGCATCGGCCAGATCACTGGCCCATCCAAAGCGTTGGTCACGATCACCGGCCAGCGCGCGTAACACAATCGTGTCGACCTCCGGCGGAATCGCCTCAATTATCGTACTCGGCGCTTCGACCTGCGGATCACGAATCTTTTGAAGCGTATCAAACTCGTTCTCACCACGAAACAATCGCCGATTGGTCAACAACTCCCAAAACAGTGTTCCGATCGCAAACACATCGCTGCGCTGATCGATGATCATCCCGCGGATCTGCTCCGGACTCATATAACCAAACTTGCCTTTCAGTACCCCGACCTGCGTGTGCGTACTCTGAACCGCCGCCTTCGCAATCCCAAAGTCGATGACCTTGACCTGACCATCGTAATTCACCAGCACGTTTTGCGGAGAAATATCACGGTGAATAATTCCCAGCGGCTGCCCGTTTTCATCAAGACGCCGATGCGCATAATCCATCCCGCGCGCGATCTGGCTGACGATAAAACACGCCTGCGCCACATCCATCACCGTGCGCTCACGGCGATACATCTTTTGAAACGCCAGCAGATCATGCCCGGCGATATACTCCATCAATATATAATAAGAGGAGTGAAACTGCCCCAGTTCATAAATCTGAACAATATTCGGATGACGCAACTGCACCGTAAGACGAGCTTCATCAATGAACATCTTGATAAACTCATCATCTTCCGCAAGATGCGGCAGGATGCGTTTGAGCGCCAAATATCGACGTCCATCCGGCGCATTCAGCGGTTTTGCGCGGAAAACTTCCGCCATGCCACCGATGCTTACCCGTTCTAAAAGGCAGTAATTGCCAAACAATATTGGACGTTCCAAACCGGATGCCTCGAGAGAGCAGATGAAAATATAATACGACGCATGTTGGGCGAATCAAATTGTTTCGTTTACCCGAAAACCATTGGATTTAACAAACGAAACGCTGTCGGAGTATAGGGTGGCCACATCACGATCGTCAACGACAGCATCAACGACGCTTGCACGACCACACACACTGGGAAACAATGCCCACCGCCGCCGCCACAACCTATACAAGCGGCGCTTCTAACCATTACTACCTACTGATCGTCAAAATAGAGCAGTGACTATGACTATATCCGAGCGAAAGATGTCCCACCTCGATCTATGTGCCGAAGACAACGTCGAAGCACGCGGCAAAACCAGCCTGCTCGAAGAGGTCGAATTCTTCCACGATTCCCTTCCCGAACTGGCCGTCGACGAGATCGATCTCAGCATCGAACTGTTCGGACACACACTAAAAGCACCACTTCTCATCACCGGAATGACCGGCGGCGCCGCACGCGCCGGCGAAATCAACCAGATCCTGGCCTCCGTCGCCGAAAACCTCGGCATCGCCTTCGGCGTCGGCAGCCAACGCGCCATCCTCAGAAACCCCGAACTACTCGCCACATACCAGGTCCGCCACATCGCCCCGTCGATACCAATTTTCGGCAACATCGGCGCCGTCCAGGCCGCTGAATTATCCATCCAGGAAGCACACGACCTCGTCGGCGCAATCGACGCCAACGCACTTTGCATCCACCTCAACCCCGGCCAGGAAATCATCCAACCCGAAGGCGACCGCAACTTCCGCGGATGCCTAGAAGGCATCACTCGCCTCGTCGCAGAACTCGACACACCCATCATCGTCAAAGAAACCGGCAGCGGACTCTCC